>NZ_BLRL01000017.1 GCF_015082335.1 Moritella sp. F3
ATTACATTGATATAATATTTGGTCATTATATCTCTGCAAGTGCTCACACAGATTGCTTGAATAAATTGTTAAAGAGCGTTGACCTTGACGCCTTGCGTCGTAGTCAGGCTGCGTATTATACGCAAACCAGTTTCGAAGTCAAGCACCTATCGATGCTTTATTCAGGCGGTTTAAAAAATAACCTAAGTCGTTTTTAAACACCTTACCTAGCGGCTGTTGCCGTGTCAGTGAGGTCGCATTATAGAGATCTTGACTTGCTTGGCAAGTTTTATATCAACTAATTAGTCAAGCCCCTTACTACGTACGATAATCACACATACCTAGATCGTTAAGTGTAAGTTTACAAAATCAAAACAAAAAAAAGGTGATTAATCATACGATAATCACCTTTCTATACTTTATATATTCATCTTCACAGAATAAGAGAACGTAAATAGTAACTATCTATGTCTGGATCTTATAACTCTGCTTCATCAGATTTAATTTGGCGTATATATAAGTACACAGTATGTTTTGAAATATTAAGTTTATCAGCAACCATATTGATTGCATCTTTAATATCAAAAATACCTTGTTGGTGCAGTGATATGACGATGTGCTTATTTTTAGCATTATTCGCGATATCAGTACGGTTATTAATATCAGTAATTGTTTCTTCTACTGAACGGTCGACCAATTCTTCAACCGTGGTAGCAAAGTTCTCAGAAGACAGTTCTGTTTCTCTTGCTTCAGGAGTAGGTAAAAGCTCCTGCACAAAATCAATAAACGATGCACCAATATTAATGTTAATACAAATTAAACCAATTGTTCTTTCTGAACGGTTTTTGATTGCGATCGTCATAGAACGCATCATTTGACCATCTTTAGTCTGCGTAAAGTACGCTTTTGAACATTGCTTATTTTGCGCCGATATATCTTGTAGCATCTTAAGTGCTAAATCGGTAATTGGTGATCCTTCAACACGACCTGTATTAAAACCATTTTCAATTTTAATAACAGAACGGTCTACACTCTCTAATGAATGCAGGATCACTTCACACTGTTTACCAAATAATGTCGCAATACCTTCAATTACGCCATCATAAGAGCGCAAAAGGCGGTGATCTTCATCTGTAAACACATATGAACTCGTCAATTCGTTCTCAATATTATCTAATTCAAGTAGCACAACTATCCCTCGTCTATAGTTAGGCCCATTTGGGTCGCAAAGTTAGCACAGCTAAACATTAAAAACCTTGAGCCTCATTCCATATATTATATTAAAATAAAATATCTACCCGATATTAATAACTGCGCAAGTAAAGCACATGAGCTATTTCATTGCCTGTTTTACATAAACATCAAAACGATTTTTCTTTGTTTCAATAGCCATGCTGGGTTCTGCATTGGCAATATATTCGGCATAATCAGGACGCTTAACCACGACACGCTTAGTCGCAACACGCATTGCAGGTGCAAACAAACCATCGGCATCTAAATCTGCACCAACTAATGATTGGAATACACGCATTTCTTTTTTAACTAACGCCGATTTTTTCTTATGCGGATACATAGGGTCGAGGTACACCACATCTGGAGCGATACCTAACACTTCTAATTCTGATAGGCTCGATGCAAATATTAACTTTAGTCGTGTGCCAATCCAGCTACCAATCTCTTCATCTTGTACGGCGCGCTTTAAACCATCTTCAAGTAATGCTGCAACAATAGGCGAACGTTCCAGCATGGTAACGTTACAACCTAATGATGCCAATACAAACGCATCACGACCTAAACCGGCAGTGCCATCCAATACTGACGGCGTCACGCCTGATTTTAAACCGACAGCTTTGGCAATCGCTTGCCCCTTACCACCACCGAATTTACGACGGTGATTAACAGCGCCACCAGCAAAATCAACATACACAGCGCCGAGCTTGGGTTCATCAAGTTTAAATAGCTCAAGTCCCTTATCAGAATAGAGCAATTGAAATTGAGCATCAGCCACAGGTTCAAGAGAGAATCCCCATTGTTTAGCAAGTGCTGCAATGTGATCAGAAAATAGTGAATCTGTTGTGATTATTTGTATGCTGTTCATGGTGGCCTGATAAGGTTAGGTTTAATTATTCGAGTACGAATGCCTATATTAGCAAAAAATACCAATACAACCTAAATTCAGTTGATGATTAGATAAAAGTGTTATTTAAAAGCACTTTCATTTTGCGTGATGAATTCCAATAATTCGTGCAGCGGTATTGGTCGACACAATAAGAAGCCTTGTGAGTAATCACATTTCTTTTCTTGTAAATAGTGTAGCTGTGCTTGGGTTTCGACGCCCTCAGTGACGACTTTCATCCCCAAGTTATGAACAATCGTAATAATACCATCGAGTAATAAGTTATCTTGTTGGTTATCTGGAATGTTAATAATAAAACTACGATCAATTTTAACGATATCGGCAGGTAAGCTACGTAAATAGTTTAATGACGAATAACCAGTCCCAAAATCATCGATAGCGATTTTGACTCCGGCTTGTTTTAACGCATTAATGCGCTGCATATACTGACCATCCATATCCATCAACAAACTTTCCGTTATCTCCATTGTCAGCGATGCATAAGGTAGGTTATGCGACGAGATCACTTTTAGCCATTCTGATGCCTGCATATCGACAGTCTTAAATTCTAGGCTTGAACGGTTCACGCTCATTTCAATGTAAGGGAAGCCAGCGTCATGCATGATTTTAAGATCACAACACGCCTGATCGAGTACATACTCACCCAGACTCTGAATCAAGCCACCTTCTTCAGCAAGCGGAATAAACTCGGCAGGAGAAATGAACCCTCTGTCCTTATGGTGCCAACGCACTAATGCTTCTAGTTTGTCTATTTTACCTGTCGCATTATCAATAATTGGTTGATAGTAAACGTCAAGATTACCGCGTTTGATCGCTTCAGCTAATTCGACAACGGTTTGATGTTTAAGGATCGCCGCGTCACTTAGTTCTTGAGTAAAAGTAACGCATTGATTACGCCCGTTTCGCTTTGCTTCAAATACAGCTTGCTCTGCACTTTGCATTAATGCTTCAACTGATAGACCATCTTCTGGGTACATCGTAATTCCGACTGACGCGGTCACATAGCGTTGTTGATTAGACAATTTATAAGCTTGTGCGAACACCCCTTGCAACTGCTTGGCGTATACTGCAGCTTGGCGTTTATTAAAGACATCAGGAATGATGAAGGCAAATTCATCACCGTCGATACGGGCAAGGAAATCACTGTCTCTACTGCGATATTTCAGTCGTTCTGTCGTTTCTTTTAATAAACGGTCACCCGCTTTAAAATCTTCTGAATTATTCACTGATTTAAAATCATCGAGATCGATATAAATAATGGCAAACTTTTCGTTATTTTTAGCTGACTTATCGATTATTTGATGCATTTCAGCACTAAAATATTGGCGATTAGGTAACCCAGTTAACGCATCAAAATTGGATTGCGTGATAATTTGCTGTTCGGTTTTTTTCTCTTCAGTCACATCCGAAAAAACAGCAAAGAAATATTTAAGTTTACCGCCTTCTCTAATACTTGATAGCGTCACTTGCTGAGCAAAAATATCGCCAGCACGGTTACGACTCCAGATGACACCTTTCCATTCATTGTGTTTCAGCAATGCCGCGGTTATATCATCATAAAACTGATCATCATGGACACCAGATCGTAATAAATCATGTGTACGACCGATTGCATTTTCAGCGTTATAACCGGTGATAACTTCAAATGCTGGATTAACATCGATAATCTTCTGATTGGCATCACATAACATGATCCCCTCAGCACTGTGTCTGTACACGCTTTCAATAATCGACAGACGTTGTCTATTATCTTGCTCTTCGGTGAGATCTTGAATGGTATTAATGAAATATTGAATTTTATTAATATCATTCCTAACCGCGGTGACCGTTAGTTTAGTCCATAAGATACTGCCATCGCGGTGACGGTAACGCGCATTAAGCGTGAAGTTATTGCGTTTGTTGGCATATATATCTTGATAGTATTCTTCAAACAATTCTTTATCGTCATCGAAATATAAGTTCAGGCTGCTGGTATTTAATCTGCCTTGCTCACGTAATTGATGAAAGTCTTCCAATCCATAACCAAACATTTTACATGCCTGCTTATTCACCCATTCAATTTCACGATTGGCATTTAATTTGACTAACCCTACAGGGGTTGTGGCTAGAATAGTTTCAAGAATACGCTCTTGTGCAGACGCTCGTTTTTTTGTTAATTCTTCCGCCGTGATGTCTTTACTAATACAGTCCAGTCGATATACCTGTCCCAATTCATCTACAATTGGGTAAATATCACTTTGAATGCGTTTTGAATTACCGAGTAATGTCGTGATGTTAAAAATACTGCGGATGGATGTAGCTGTTTTAGCGACCATCGCATGATGAAAATCACGTAATACCGATTTTTTATCCGTGTCATGTACTAATGCTAACAATGCTTCGAGTTTATCTATTTTCTTAACATCATTGGTTTCAATGATACTAGCAGCAGAATCGGAACATTCTAATTTATCCTGACTAAGATAATAGCTCCAACTACTTAACCGACCTTTAGCAATATTGTCTTTCAACCACAACGTATAAGCACTTAACTCAGCGTTAGCGTGACTATCAGTACAAGTAGTATCAGTATCAATGATTACAGGTAATGCTTTTATCTGTATCGGCTGAAGTTCTCTTTCTAAGAAACCTGAGACTAAACGAATTAAATTTAATTCCAGTTTATGTTTAGAAAGTTGGCGAGGAAAAAATGCCGATAATATACCAATGGGCTGGCCAGATGCATCATGTAAACGAATACCTAAATAGGCTTCAGCTTTCCACGCTTGCAACAATGCTTGTTCAGGAAATCGATGGGATAGACTCTGCTCATATTCAGCATAACCACGTTGGTATGTTGCAAAACAAGGCATGGATTTGAAATCAATAGCAAGGTTGCCATCTAATACGCCCTGCTGCAGACAAGATAAAACCGTCAACTCTAGAGATTGAGGACAAACAGTCGCGACATAAATAGTATCAATACGCAGTAATGTCGCTAGATTGGTGAGAAATAGATCAAGATTATTAACGTCTAGCGATGGTAGTGTATCAATTTTTATATCACTGTTTATATCACTAGGCGTGAGAGTATCGATCATAGATCCTATCCAGAATTTGATTTGTTTAGTTGCGGCAGATGGATATCAATTCAGTATTACCTAGCCCATTTAGAACTATGGTAATACTTTTGCACTAAAAAATCAGTGGTACATATCACGCAAAGAGAATACACAATTTACCACTGTTTTAAAATCAAAACTAAATTATAACCGCTATAACCTATCTGTTACGGCAAGTTATCCATCGCATTAACTGATACCAGAGTGATTTAATAATGCGAATGTGCTTGGTTTACGTCCGCGAAATTGCTCGAATAACGCCATAGGAGTATCACTACCGCCACGTTCTAGCACACAACTCATAAAGTCACGGCCAGTTTCAGCGTTAAAGATACCTTCTTCTTCAAAGCGCGAAAAGGCATCTGCTGATAATACTTCAGCCCATTTGTAGCTGTAATAACCTGCCGCATAACCACCAGCAAAGATGTGTGAAAAACCATTTTGGAAACGGTTAAACTCTGGGGCAGGTAGCACTGATACTTTTTCACGTACCGAATTTAATACCGATTGGATATTCGAACCTTGCGCAGGGTTGTATTCCATATGCATACGGAAATCAAACAAACTAAATTCAATTTGGCGTAGCATGCCCATCGCTGAATTAAAGTTTTTCGCCGCAAGCAGTTTCTCTAGCATTGCTTGAGGTAATGGCTCATCCGTTTCATGGTGCCCAGAAATAAAGGCTAGTGCCTCTTCTTGCCAACACCAGTTTTCCATAAACTGACTTGGTAGCTCAACGGCATCCCAAGGCACACCGTTAATACCAGACACAGCAGCAGGAATAACTTTCGTTAGCATATGGTGTAAGCCATGACCAAATTCATGGAACAATGTTGTCACTTCATTATGCGTAAACAGCGCAGGCATATCGCCAACTGGTTTATTGAAGTTACATGTTAAGTAAGCCACAGGCTTTTGCAGTTCGCCATCGGCTTTAATACGATGCGTTAGACAATCATTCATCCAAGCCCCGCCACGTTTATGTTCACGTGCATATAAATCAAGATAGAAACTACCGCGTAACTCGCCTTCTTCATCAAATATCTCGAAGAATCGCACATCGGTATGCCAAGACTCGGCACCTAGCTCTTCAATAATGTTAAGACCAAATAAACGTTTAACCACTTCAAACATGCCTTTGACAACTCGGTCTTCCGGGAAGTATGGACGCAGTTCTTCATCAGAAATTGTATACTTCGCTTGTTTTAGCTTTTCAGCATAAAACGTTAAATCCCACGCTTCTAAGTCTTTTGCCATGAAATTATCTTTAGCGAAGGCTTGGATCTCAGCTAATTCGACATCCGCTTGCGACACTGATTTATCAGCAAGGTCAGTTAAAAACTCAATCACTTGTTCTGGTGTTTCAGCCATTTTTGTCGCTAACGATTTTTCTGCAAAATTAGCAAAACCAAGTAATTCAGCAAGCTCGTGACGCAGAGCGATAATTTCAGCCATGATTGCGGTATTATCCCACTTACCGGCATTAGGACCAACATCGGATGCTCGTGTACAGAATGCTTCATACACTTCACGACGTAACTCTCTATTTTCAGAGTACATCATCACAGGTAGGTAGCTTGGGAAGTCTAACGTGAACAGATAACCTGTTAATGATTTGCTTTCTGCTGTTGCTTTTGCAGCGGCTTTTGCTGACTCAGGTAAACCAATCAGCAATGCTTCATCGGTGATCTCTTTTTGCCAACCTATCGTTGCATCCATAACATTGTTGCTAAATGTTGATGTCAGTTGTGATAAACGTTTCGTGATCTCGCCATAACGCTGTTTTTCATTATCGACTAAATCAATGCCCGATAATCTAAAATCACGTAGTGCATTGGTAAGTACTTTTTGCTGCGCTGTTGATAACCTTGCAAATTCATCACTGTCATGTAATTGCTGGTAAGCTAAAAATAACCCCTGGTTCTGTCCAACTTTCGTTGAATATTCAGACAACAATGGTAAGCAAGCATCATGTGCTTCACGTAACTCATCATTACTAACAACAGCATTCAAGTGACCAATAGGCGACCAAATACGACCTAACCTGTCATCACTTTCTTCTAAAGGCGCAACCAAGTTAGCCCAAGTGACTGCATCATCATTAGCTAATACGTTAACAATCGCCGCTTCACAATCAGTAATAGCTTGTGTTATTGCTGGTACGATATGCTCGGGTTTAATACTCGCGAACGGGGGCAAGCCAGTCATAGTCAAAAGTGGGTTAGTCATAGAGTCATCCTATTTATAATGATATTAATTAGTTAATGCGGCTATAAAATGATAATTTCAAGTATAGCGAGTAAATATCGACACGTGTCGGGTGCATCAGATTTAGCATTGATAGGTAAAAGTAATGACCGTGAATGGCTTTACCTACTAATAATATCTCTCAATTCAGTTTAAACTGTGTAATTAACTTTATTACAAAACAACAGCATGAACTTAGTCATATAATAAGCTCATCTTCTCAATTAAGGACTATGAATATGTCACAGCATTTTGATTATATTGCCATTGGTGGTGGTAGCGGCGGTATTGCATCTGCAAACAGAGCCTCAATGTACGGTAAAAAAGTTGCCATCATCGAAGCTAACGCACTAGGTGGTACTTGTGTGAATGTTGGTTGTGTTCCGAAAAAAGTAATGTGGCACGGCGCTCAAATCGCAGAAGCAATGCACCTTTATGCAAAAGACTATGGCTTTGATGTAGAAAACAAAGGCCTTGATTGGGGTAAATTAGTAGCGGCACGTGAAGCATATATTAGTCGTATTCATACTTCTTATGACAATGTTCTTGGTAATAACAAGGTAACAGTGATCAAAGGTTTCGCAACTTTTGAAGATAAAAACACAGTCAAAGTCAACGGCGAAACATACACTGCCGATCACATCCTGATTGCAACAGGTGGCGCGCCAACAATTCCAAACGTACCTGGTGCTGAACACGGTATCGATTCAAATGGTTTCTTTGAACTAACAGAACAGCCAAAACGTGTTGCTGTTATCGGCGCGGGTTACATTGCAGTTGAATTAGCCGGTGTATTACACGGCCTAGGCACTGAGACACATTTGTTCGTGCGTAAGGAATCGCCACTACGTAGCTTTGATCCTATGGTTATTGATACGCTTGTTGATGTAATGAATACCGAAGGTCCTACATTGCATACAAACTCAGTTCCAAAAGAAGTCGTAAAAGAAGCTGATGGTTCTATCACGCTACATCTTGAGAATGGTGAATCACAAAATGTTGATACGCTAATCTGGGCTATTGGTCGTCACCCTTCGACAGACAAGATTAACCTCGCTGCTACCGGTGTTGAAACGAATGATCGTGGTTACATCAAAGTAGATGAATTCCAAAACACCAATGTTGATGGTATCTACTGTGTTGGTGATATTATGGAAGGTGGTGTTGAATTAACTCCTGTTGCAGTTAAAGCAGGTCGTCAATTATCAGAACGTCTGTTTAACGGTAAAACAACGGCTAAAATGGATTACACACTGATCCCAACTGTTGTATTTAGCCACCCGCCAATCGGTACAATCGGTTTAACTGAACCAGAAGCGATTGCACAATATGGCGAAGAAAACGTGAAAGTATACCAGTCTGGTTTTACAGCTATGTATACAGCGATCACGTCAAACCGCCAACCTTGTAAAATGAAGCTAGTTTGCGCTGGTGAAAATGAAACGGTTGTTGGTCTACACGGTATTGGTTTTGCTGTGGACGAAATGATCCAAGGTTTTGGTGTTGCGATGAAAATGGGCGCAACGAAAGCGGATTTCGATAGCGTTGTCGCTATCCACCCAACAGGCTCAGAAGAGTTTGTAACAATGCGCTAAACCAAGCGTCTACTCTGATGTGCACAGCGATCACGTGCACATCAATTTCTCCCTTTAATTTCAATAATCCCTTAGATCTCACTATACAGATCACGAAACGCTTGTTTATTTGTTAAATACACACCAGAAATACTTAACATTAACGCAACAACTAGTTATATTATTGATGCCTTAGCATTAGGCACTTATCCATACTTCGACGCTAGCGACTCCTAACCATATTGATAAGGATATTTTTATGGGCACATTATTGCAGCCAATCACCTACTTGATTAGCCGATTATCATTCCAGAAAAAATTTGGTTTAGTGATTTTATTACTAACTACGCCCATTGTATTTTTCTCATCAACTATTATCTCGCAAACACAAAAAGATATCGCTTTTGCAGAGTCTGAATTACAAGGTTATGAATTACTTCAAGCCCTACCTGAAGTCGCCAATAAACTTATTGAATATCGCCATTTATTAAGCCTAGAAGTCGCAGAGCTCGGGCCTGGTGATGAAAACATCGCTCAAGCGCAAACCCTCGCAGAAAATACTTTTAATCAATATTATCGTGCTTATACTGCCGCGACAGGCTCACAGCTATCTGCATTTGATAAAATCACGACTGATTGGCAGCAATTAAAAGCGGACAGTGATTTTTTATTACCTGAAGAAATTTTTTACGCGGTTGATTTGATGCTAGAAAACCTGCGTATTGGTACGCGTGAAATCAATAGCGAAAGCAAGCTATTATTTGATTCACACCTGAGCAGCTACTACCTCATTAATTTGACTCAAACCCAATTACCTCGACTGCTCGACTTTACTTACCAAGTCACAGACAAAGCGGCAGAAACAGCTGCATTTGCTACATTCACCGCCACCAGCTTTGATGATTTAAGCCGCCGTATCGATCAGCTCAACATTATATTTTCCGCCACAAATAATGATGTGCAAGCGCTCCTAGCAATCAACTCAAACTATAATAATATTTTAACGCCACCACTTAATCAGATCAAAACGACGATGGCGACACTCGATGATTTATTGGATCGCCAATTAATTAATACCGTTTCTGCCGAGATAAAAATTGACCCTAATACCCTCTATCGTTTGGGAGATGAATTACAAGTCAATATTACGCGTTTATATGAGGTGGCTTTTAATACCTTAGGTAATGAAATAACCGTTCGCTTGAATGAGAAAAATAATGAGTTGAATGTGTTCTACGCGATCCTAATTATCTTATTCGTGGTTTGTGTGGTGATTTTATTAAGTATTTATATCTCGCTAACAGAAACCATCCGCAGTATTAGTCGCGTTGCACAAAATGTCTCTAATGGTGACCTGTCCGAGAACGTAAAAATTATTAGTCGTGATGAATTAGCCATTATCGCCCAACACTTTAACAGTACCATTGATGGCATGCGTACCTTAGTGAAACAACTCAATAGCAGTGCAGTCGATGTACATAGCTCAGTGCAAGACATTACCGATAAAACCAATTCAGCTGAAACAACCATTACTGCGCAGCAAACGGAAACCCATCAAATAGCCGCAGCAATCAAACTAATGGCAACAACATCAACAGACATGGCTGTGAATGCCAGTGATGCAACTGGCGCAACTCATGATGCTGAACGGGCGGTATTAGAAGGTAAGCAAGTTGTTGACCAAACAATTATCGCCATTAATGCCATTGCATCAGAAGTCGAAACATCAAGTCAGACGATTCAAAAACTGGAAAGTCATTGCGCCGATATTGGCGGCGTTGTCGAAGTGATCCGAAGTATTGCCGATCAAACTAATTTACTCGCGCTTAATGCCGCCATAGAAGCAGCAAGAGCCGGAGAGCAAGGCCGTGGTTTTGCCGTGGTCGCCGATGAAGTAAGAACGCTAGCCAGTCGCACTCAACAATCAACCAATGAAATTCAAGTGATGATTGAGCGCGTGCAATCTGGCGCGAAAGAATCCGTAAAAGTCATGGCCGTAGGCAGAGAGCAAGCCAACATGGGCGTGATGCAAGCCAAAGAGGCCTCTAATACTTTTGAAGCAATCACCCTATCCGTAGATAAAATAGTGGCCATTAATGACCAAATTGCTAGCGCGATTGAAGAGCAAAGCCTTGCTGCCGCAGAAATTGAACGTAATGTCAGTAATGTTTCAGCTGGCGCAGATTCAGCACGTTCAGTGGCGACAGGCGCAACACAATCAGCCCATAACCTGCTTTCCGTGGCAGATAAGTTAACTGAGGTTGCTGAGGAATATGCGTTTTAATCTCCCCGGTTAATCATTGCGATTGACCTCTTTTTTAAGCGCTATTTTAACCTCGATTTAAAGTCTGAGCATTAAATCACAAAGTGGCTTACACGGATATATTCGTGTTAAGCCACCCATTAATTATCTCAATATCAGTTATCCCGCATGAAATACTAGATCTGAATAAATTTGCCGATTACACTGCTAACACGCATTTACCTCCCTCTCAAAATTGGTACTCATGAAAAATCAAAAGAAAGCCATGCTGTTCGGTTTAATAACAGTACTACTCTGGTCCACGGTTGCCTCTGCATTTAAAATTACGCTTAGTCATTTTGAACCGATTCAAATGGTATTGATTGCCTCACTAACCAGTATCGTGTTGCTTACCTGTATAGCCTTTAAGCAGAAAAAAATGCACCTGCTTAAAAAATATTTCGTTAAGCAGCCACTATTTTATTTAACGCTCGGTGTGATTAACCCGTTCCTGTATTACTTGGTGTTATTTAAAGCCTATGACTTACTGCCAGCCTCTCAAGCACAAGCGCTAAACTACACTTGGGCAATTACGTTGACATTATTATCAGTGCCTTTTCTTGGCCAAAAAATCCGTAAAAAAGACTGGGTAGCGATACTATTCAGTTATACCGGCGCGTTAGTAATTGCGACTAAAGGCGATTTGTTAGGGCTTAATTTTGAGAGTCCACTCGGGGTCGCGTTTGCATTATTAAGCACACTCATTTGGGCAAGCTATTGGATCATTAATGCCAAGAATAATAATGATCCGATTGTGAGCTTATTGCTGGGATTTTTATTAAGCCTGCCCTTTACCCTCATCGCGACCGCGCTGCTGTCTGATTTCAACTTCAACTCTATCGAAGGTATTTTAGGGGCGGTTTATATCGGCTTATTTGAGATGGGCATTTCATTTGTATTATGGTTAATGGCGATTAAGTTAGCGACGAATACCGCACAGGTCAGTAATTTGATTTTCATCTCACCGTTTATCTCATTGTTCCTACTCAGCGCGATTGTCGGTGAAGAGATCCACCCTTCAACCTTTATCGGTTTAGTGACCATTATCGTTGGCTTAGTGATCCAACAAATCAACTGGCATAACAAGCGTCGTGTAGTGACTGAAAAATCATAACGATACGCTTAACCTGCTACGATTCACCTTCTACTCTTTACTTTATAAATGGGTGGCAGATCACCAAGTTAAACTAAGATCAGCCACCAGCAAAGATAAATAAAGCCGTAAATAATGACTTAATCACTATATAATTACTGAAAATATCACAATCCCCATTACCTCCTCTTGCATATCTAAACCCTAACAGGTTAATGTTTCAGTATTCTCTCTTTCTATAACCAGAACATGACCCCTATAAAACGCAGTACATCGCGTCAGGTAACATGACAAACCGGACAGCAAGATGCCTCAAGCAATAGAACTGAAATTAGCAGCAATACGCGCGCACATGAGTGCCGCGAACTTAGACGCCTTTATCGTACCGCGTGCAGATGAGTACCTTGGCGAATACGTGCCAGCACATAATGAGCGTCTATTATGGTGCAGTAACTTTACCGGTTCTGCTGGTACCGTGATCATTTTAAAAGATCGCGCAGCTATATTTACTGATGGTCGTTATACCATTCAAGTAAAACAACAAGTCAGCGGCGATTGTTTTGAGTTTTATCACCTTAATGAAGAACCACATGTGGCTTGGTTAAGTGAACAATTACCTGCAAATGCTAATGTCGGTTATGACGCTAAAGTACATAACTTAAATTGGCACAATGCCAGTGAAAAAACCTTAGCAGCAAAACAGATTAACTTAGTTGCTGTTGACCAAAATCCGATTGATTTAAGCTGGGCGGACAGACCGACGCCAACAGAAAATCTTGGTTTATTACTTGATGAAAAATACACAGGTCAATCAAGCCTAGAAAAACGTCAACAAATCGGTGCCGATATCGCGAAACAAGGTGCGGACGCCGTACTGATTAGCGCATTAGACTCGATTGCTTGGTTATTGAATATTCGTGGTAAAGACATTCACTGCTTCTGCGTTATTCTTGGCAGTGCGATATTACGTAAAGATGGTTCGATGTCGTTCTTTACGAACCCAGCAAAAATTCCAGCGGGTTTCCACGAACATGTGGGTACAGGCGTTGAAATTATCGAAGAAGCACAAGCAACAGCAACTTACCAGGCACTAGGTGAACAACAGCTAACAGTATTAGCCGATCCTGAGGCATCAAATGCTTTTAGCCAGTTAACAGCGCAACGTGCGGGCGCCACTTTAATTGCAGGCGATGATCCTGTTGCGTTACCAAGAGCGTGTAAAAATACCGTTGAATTGTCAGGTATGCGCGCATCACATATCCGTGACGGTGCTTCAGAAGTACGATTCCTTAACTGGTTACAACAAGAAGTCACAGCGGGTAATTTGCATGATGAAGGCTTCCTTTCTGACAAGCTAACCACTTTCCGAGCATCGAACGAACACTTCGTTGAATTAAGTTTTGATACGATTTCAGCTGCCGGTGGTAATGCAGCTATGTGCCATTACAATCATAATAATGGTGTGCCAGCACAACTGCCGATGGACAGTATCTACCTGTTCGACTCTGGTGCCCAGTACCTTGATGGGACAACGGATATTACCCGTACTGTTGCGATTGGTACACCGAGTGCAGAACATAAAAAAATGTTCACCTTGGTACTGAAAGGTCATATTGCCCTTGCTAACATGAAATTTCCAGCAGGCACGAACGGTGGGCAATTAGATTCATTAGCCCGTCAATTCTTATGGCAACAAGGTTATGACTACGACCACGGCACTGGCCATGGTGTGGGTTGTTTCCTAAATGTACACGAAGGTCCGCATCGCATTGGTAAAAACTCAAATAGTGTCGCATTACTACCTGGTATGGTGGTATCTAATGAACCGGGTTATTACAAACAAGATGAATACGGTATTCGTTGTGAGAACTTGATTTATGTTGTCGAGAAAGACAATGGCCACGATGGTAAAACGTTTTATGAGTTTGAAACATTAACCTTGGTTCCTTTTGATTTGCATCTCATAGATCAACAACTACTCTCACAAGATGAAGTAAACTGGATCAATGCATATCACGCCCAAGTACGTGACGCATTATCACCATTGTTAAGCGGTTCTGATTTACAGTGGTTATCTCAAGCTACACACGCTATTTAATTATTTTTCATGAGCCAATCTAAATGTTTAGATTGGCTCTGTATTGAAAGGAGTTGGCATGACCCAACCACAAATCGCTATTTTTAACGAACAAAGCCAAAGCTACCATCATTTAGAATATACTTTTAAAGAAGATGTTTACTTAGCGGATATTCAGCAAGCACTACAAGGTGCGTTAACGAAGCAAACTGACGATATTAATATCGTGATTGCCTTTGGCCGTAGCACCACGAATACGTTACTACCTGAACTGGAATTGCCGTTATTTAACGATTTTACCGAGATCGCCAGCTCACATGGTAAAAAAGCCTTGGCCTCTCAAGGTGATGTGATGTTTTGGATCCACAGTGACAATGCTAGCCATACATTAGAGCAAGCATTTCATATTCAAAAAATGCTGACTAAAATCGCCGACACGCAGCTCGATATATCAGGTTTTCAATATCACAAAAACCGTGACTTAATTGGTTTCGTTGATGGTACTGCGAATCCAAAAGAAGACGCGCGTCAATTAGCATCATTGATCCCAGAAGGACAATCTGGTGCGGGTGGTAGTTTTGTATTATCACAAAAATGGGTACATGATCTAAGCAGTTTCAATGCGATGCCAGTACCAGAGCAAGAGGCGGTTGTAGGCAGAACAAAAGAAGACGATATTGAATTATCAGGCGATGCCATGCCAGCGAATTCACACGTCAGCCGCACCGATGTATCGGGTATGAAAATCTATCGTCGCAGCTCGCCATATGGTAACGCATCGGAACACGGACTATACTTTTTAGCATTCGCATGTGATCAATTACGCTTCACCACGCAATTACAACGTATGTACGGAATTCCAGACGGCGTCACTGATAGATTGATTGATTATTCAGATGCGGTAACAGGATCATACTGGTTTGCCCCTTCTCAAACAGCACTAGATACATTAATGAATTAAAATGAGTTAATTTGCATTCAACTGGGAGCGATGATTATGTCGAACGTTATTTTATATATAGCAACAAGTTTAGACGGTTATATAGCAAAGCCAGACCATGACATATCATGGCTCTCACATGTCGATGTACAAGGTGAAGATTACGGTTATCAAACCTTCTTAGAAGGCGTTAGTGCCGTGATGATGGGTAATACTTCCTTTAAAGTAATTAAAGATTTTGGTGATTGGCCTTATGCCAATAAACAATGCTTTGTCGCCTCACATTCACCCGATATTATCCCCAATGATAACGTCACTTTTATTACCGACCCCGCTGCGACGATAACACAATTAAAAGCCACCAACGAAGGTAATATCTGGTTACTCGGTGGCGCTAATTTAGCAGACTCATTATTACGACTCGATCTTATTGATGAATTAATTATATCCACCATTCCAATCTTGCTCGGTAATGGTATTCGCTTATTTAACGCGCCACAACCAGCCCTTGATGTCACGGTCTTATCATCACAATGTTACCCATCTGGGTTGGTGCAAACACACTACAGAATAATCAAAAACAACTCGCACTAGCCTTATACTGGCTGATGCCGACAATGTGATTTCAGCGGCATCAGCTGATTTAAAGTCATTACCAATCCCCAACGAAATACGCGCTAGCGATAGTTTTCTTACATTGCCCGTTTATCTGCTGTTAAAATTAAAGTAATATTATGTTATTAATCGTTTTATTATAGAACGAATATTCTTTTCATGATCCAATGCCAAGTATAAGAGTCTTTACCCATGTCTAAATGGTTAACAGTTAGTGTGAGCATTATCTCTGCCGCCGCAGTCGGTTATTTCAATTTCTTCTATCAGCCACAGCGCGATCTCAATAGTGTGCAATTACCACTGCAACAAGACTGCCGAGTGAATGAACAAGCATGCCAAGTGCAACTCACACCAGAGCAAACAATTACCCTTTCTATCACGCCATTTAATGCCAAACCGATGACACCATTATCCGTTAACTTAAACGGCACTAAAATTGATAATGCCAGCGTAACGATTAATGGGGTTAACATGACGATGCCCGGCTTCCCTACCACACTCGATGCTGTCGATAAAAACACATATCAAGCCGAGACGGCACTGGCGATATGTATATTGGGTGAAATGCTTTGGCAGGCAGATCTCACCGTCACGGTTGCCGGCCAACCTTATTTAGTGCCTTTTCAATTTACTACTACGACTCATTAATTCAGGATGAACAAATGCAAAAATCAATAATGACGACCCTTATCGCTAGCGCTATTTTTTCTGCCTCGCCAACATTTGCAGCAGAGAAAATCAATCTGATGATCATGGATTCTTGGGTTCGTGCAGCACCACCATCTGCAAAAGTACAAGCGGCTTTTTTCACCGTGATGAATCACACCAATAAGCCTATAGTGATCACTGATGTTGAGGCGCAAGGTTTTGGTCGTAGTGAACTGCATTTATCAGGTAAAAAAGATGGCATGATGACAATGCAAAAACAGCAACAAGTCACCATCCCCGCCAATACCATGTTTCAATTCAAACCGGGCAGTTACCATGTAATGCTATTAGAACCAAACAAGATTGCAGCGCCAGGCGAGCTTGTTAATGTTTCATTTACGCTATTGAACGGTGAGAAAATCAGTGCTGAAATGCCAGTGAAACGTGATAACCGTAAAAATAAAATGGATCACGGCAACATGGACCACGGTAATATGGACCATTCTGATATGAAACATAACTAGTTTCGATAAAGGGATCTAAAATGAAAAAATCTAAGGCTATCATCGCTGCGGGTATTATCGGCCTTAGTGCACTCGGCGCTATCGTTGCCAATAATATGCAGCAGCCAAGTCTACCGACATTCACCACCGCATACGCGCAACCACACCAAGTCACCTTGCCAGAGTTCGCCCTCGGTGATAAACAAGAATTTACCAATGCACTGTTTAAAGATAAATGGTCATTAGTATTCTTTGGCTATGCCAGCTGCCCAGATGTTTGCCCGACAGAACTATACAATCTCAATAATGTCGCGGGAATCATGGCTGACGCGGGTAAAGTAATGCCACAAGTGGTGTTTATCTCGGTTGACCCACAGCGTGATAGCAATGAGATGCTGACAACTTACACGCACTTTTATAACGATGATTTTATCGGCATGACAGGCGCAAGCAGCGAGATAGATAAGTTAGTGGCTAGCTTTGGGGTTATTTATCAAAAAACATTTTTAGCCAATAACGGTAAATATGTTTCTGTACCTTATACAGCGCCAATACCGGAAGAGCAGCGTGAAAGTTACCTTATCAATCACTCATCTCGACTATACTTGGTTAATCCACAGGGCCAATATGTAGCGGCATTTGCACCGCCCCACAGCGCTAAAAAAATAGCGGAAGACCTGCTAAAACTATAAGTTCAGCGCTAACTTAGCACTGAATTAGGAACTAAATTAAAAATTAGTTAAGTGATTGGTAATTGCGTCGTATTTTTTAACCCTTCCATCGCAAAAGAAGAGGTGACATCGGTTAAACCATCGACGCAATTCACTAATCGTTTATAAAAAACATCAAACGCAGCCATGTCCTTTACTAGTACCTTCATCATGTAGTCGTATTCGCCCGCCATACGGTAAAATTCGATCACTTCAGCAAAATCATTCACGCTGACAACAAACTTCTTAAACCAGATATCACTGTGATTTTGAGTTTTGATATTAACAAAAGCCGTTAATGCAAGACCGAGCTTTTGCTCATTCAATAAAGCCACACGACGTAAAATATAACCACTGTCTTCTAAACGTTTTAACCGTTTCCAGCAAGGTGATACCGTCAAACTGACTTTGTCGGCTAGATCAGCAATTGACAGCGACGCATCACGCTGCAACAAATCTAAAATCAATTTATCCTTCGAATCTAACATAATGAAGTAAATCCTTTCTTTAAAAATACAATCATCAACATTCTAATTTCAAGTATAGTGCTTTCAACCATAGTACTCTCAACCACTCCACTATCAAACACAGGACTTGGGAAATAAGCTTAATAAGTAATAAAATAACACGATGAACAGTGCCTACTTCGCACTCTCAGCGCCATTAATTTGTAAATCCAGCATGTTACGTTATTGTACACCTAGAGGTGATAATAATGTTAACTACACGAAAATTTCTAATTGGCTTTTATCTAATCAGTTTGATCATTTTATCAAGCTGGATTTGGCGATCTGGTTATGCCAAATTGGTCACTCAAAGTAATCAACAATTAGATATTTTCACCGCTCACCTGCAAAGTCAATTACAACGCTTTAACGCGATACCTAAATTACTTTTTGATCAAAAGCTCGTCGTCGCCAGCTTACAAGATACCGACAACACAGCGCTAACAGAGAAAACCAACCGTTATTTAAAACACGTTAACAATACAATTGGCGCATCAGATACTTACCTACTTGATATTAACGGAACGACTATTGCAGCCAATAACTGGCGAGGAGAGCAAACCTTCATCGGTAAAAACTTTGCTTTTCGTCCTTATTTTCAGCAGGCAGTCAAAGGGCAGCAGGGACGTTATTTTGCCTTAGGTACCACATCAGGGCAAAGAGGTTATTATTTTTCTTCGCCAGTTATCTACGCCGGTAAAATAATCGGTGTGGTTGTGGTCAAAATGGATTTATCCAAGATCGAAAAAGAATGGACCGGAAAACAATCACACTTCATGGTTACCGATGATGACAATGTTATTTTCATCTCTAACACCGCGTCATGGTTACTACACAGCCTAACACCGCTGAATAGCGCTAAGCTGCAAAAAATAGCGGCCAGCCGCCGCTATGGCAATAAAACAATAGCGGCTCTCAATTTCTCAGGGCAACTACAAGAAAGTCCGACGTTACTGCAACTGAAAACGGCGAAGCCATTCGTCACAAATTATTTATCGATAAGTAAGTCGATGCCGACAGCAGGCTGGACAGTACGTGTATTTACCCCCCTAACCGCTATTTTTATCGATATGGCCATTGGCCTAGTATTACTGTCACTGGTTTTTTGGTTACTCAATTTACGCTTAAAATTATCGATGCATAAACATCAGCGAGCCAAAGACAAAGAACTGCTTCGCATTAAAACAAAATACAAACTTAAACAAGAAGTAAAACGACGTACTGCCGATCTGAATAATGAAATCATTGAACGCCAAAAAATGGAGCAAACCCTACGCGACACACAAAAAGAATTAATTCAAACCGCAAAGCTCGCGGTATTGGGTCAGCTATCAGCCAGTATTAGTCATGAGTTAAATAATCCCCTCGCAGCTATTCGAAGTTATGCAGATAACGCCTTGGTATTCTTACAACGCGAACAATATCAATCTACCGATGATAACTTGCAACGCATTATTCATTTAACCGAACGCATGGCAAAAATAAGCTCGCAACTAAAGTTTTTTGCCCGTAAATCCAGTGGTGAATTACACCCAGTGCCATTACTCAATGTGATAAATATGGCTATCGAGTTAGTCAGACCGCAATTAAAAAATCATCAAGTGGCTATCACCCTTGATGATGCCAATATTGAAGTACTGGTTAATGTCGACCAGGTGCAATTAGAACAAGTGCTGGTGAACTTACTATCCAATGCGATGCAAGCGGTCGAAGAGTCTAGTGACAAACATATTCATGTGTCTTTATGTCGCGACCAACAGCAGGTCATTGTTCAAGTTGACGATTCTGGCGCAGGGATCAGCAAAGAAAATTTGTCACAACTGTTTGACCCATTTTTCACCACTAAAGAAACAGGTTTAGGGCTGGGTTTATCTATTTCGCACAAAATAATGCGTAACATGCAGGGTAATATTACCGCGGAGAATAGGCCTAACGCTGGCGCGAGATTCAGCCTTAGTTTACCGTTGGCGATGGTACCGACAGCGACCACTTCAACAACGACGATCCCTGCAACGACAACGCCAGGGAAAATATACCCGCAGCGAAAACAATAGCGCCAGTATCAAATAATAACGAAGTAATACAGCCAGTAGTACGAGAGCATAATAAAATCATAGGATAAATAATGAGTCAGGTTTTTTTTATTGATGACGAAAAAGATTTACGGTTCGCTAATCAGCAAACTTTAGAGCTGGCAGGGATCAGCGTAACTTGTTTTGCCGATGCAGAAACCGCATTGGCTCAGCTCGCCATCGAAACGCCGCTAGTGGTGATCACAGATATTCGCTTACCGGGTTTGTGTGGCCACCAATTACTACTAAAGCTAATGCAACAAGACCCTAGCCTACCCGTTATTTTAATCACTGGTCACGGTGATATTTCTCTCGCCGTACAAGCGATGCGCGATGGCGCTTATGATTTTATTGAAAAGCCATTTGCCTCAGTTAGACTCACAGAGTCAGTCAAGCGTGCTATCGAAAAGCGCTTGTTAACCGAAGAAAACAAAACCTTAAAAAAAGCGCTACAGGCCAAAGAAACACTTGGGCCACGGATCATTGGCACAACTAAATCCATTATTGAATTACGAGAAATGATCAGTCATATTGCCGATACCCCTGCTGATATTTTATTGTTCGGTGAAACAGGGACAGGTAAAGAGCTAGTTGCGCGATCCTTACATGAACAAAGTAGTCGTCGGACACATAATTTTGTCGCCATCAACTGCGGCGCAGTGCCTGAAAACTTAATTGAAAGTGAATTATTTGGCCATGAAAAAGGCGCATTTTCAGGCGCATCTGAACGACGTATTGGTAAATTTGAATTCGCTCAAGGTGGTACTTTATTTCTTGATGAAATCGAATCAATGCCTATGCAAGCGCAGATTAAACTGCTACGTATTTTGCAGGAAAGAACACTCGAGCGCGTCGGTTCTAATAAAGAGATACCTTTAGATATTCGTATTATTGCCGCTACCAAAGTCGATTTAACCCAAGCTGCTGTCGAAGGTACATTTCGCCAAGACCTTTATTATCGTCTCAATATCGTCACCCTCAACTTACCGCCCCTGCGCCAACGCTTCGATGATATTCAAAGTCTGTTCCACCACTTCTTATTAGTCTCTGCCGCGCGATATTGTAAAGCAGTGCCAGCCTTACCACTTCAGGATGTGCAGACATTGCTTGCCCATGACTGGCCAGGTAATGTACGTGAATTACGAAACGCAGCTGAACGTTATATATTATTGGGGAAACTGACCGGCCTTAACTCGTCTAATGAGGCACAAGCAAGCCTAACGCAAAATTTATCAGAGCAAGTTGAAGCATTCGAAAAAATCCTCATTGAGCAAGCGCTAACAAGCTGCAATGGCAGTATTAAAGACACCATGCATCAGCTCAATCTAGCGCGTAAAACCTTGTATGACAAAATGCAGAAACATCAAATAGACAAACAAGCCTTTAAAGAGCAACCGCTGAAATAACGTTTATTGAAACAAACTAAACAACTAAAAATGGTCAGCATATGCTGACCATTTTGGTGTCGTCGTATTAATTTTTTGTCATATCACTTTATAACGTAAGTACGTATTAACGAATGATCAATTCAGGTCCCATCATCAAGGTTGGTAACCAGGTTGATACCCAAGGCACATACGTCACTATCATCAAGAACACCAACATCAACGCAACCCATGGCATAACCGCTTTCACCACTTGTAACATCGACATATGCGCGACGCCAGAAGTCACAAATAGATTCAAGCCAACCGGCGGTGTGATCATACCAATCTCCATATTCACCACCATGATGATACCAAGATGGATAGGATCAATACCCAATTCTAACGCAATCGGAAATACTAACGGTGCGACAATAATCAACAGCCCTGATGGTTCCATAAACTGGCCACCAATCAACAGCAATACATTCACCACAATCAAAAATGCGATGGGCCCAAGACCTGCACTTAACATGGCTTCAGTGATCATCTGTGGTATACGCTCTTCAGTTAACACATGTTTTAGAATTAAGGCGTTGGCAACAATGAACAGCAACATGATCGTCATTTTACCGGCATCAAATAAGCTTTTCTTGGTATCGGGATGGCATAACACATGAAATGATTTAACAATGACAGATTGAGTACTTTTCTTATCTGCAAAAGGGCCCATATCTTTATACACAAAGTTAGCAATCACAAACGCATAAACTGCAGCAACTGCGGCCGCTTCTGTCGGTGTAAAGATACCACCATAAATACCGCCAAGGATAATGACAATTAGCATTAATCCCCATGATGCATCCCGGGCAGAACGGAAAACTTCACTCCAACCTACAAACGGTTGTGCAGGCAGTTTCT
The DNA here is from genome assembly GCF_015082335.1 of Moritella sp. F3. Taxonomy (NCBI): domain Bacteria; kingdom Pseudomonadati; phylum Pseudomonadota; class Gammaproteobacteria; order Alteromonadales; family Moritellaceae; genus Moritella; species Moritella sp. F3. The sequence goes on from NZ_BLRL01000017.1 coordinate 22,790, forward strand.
TCACTTTTGCGGTAATTAAAATAGCAATAATCAACATCAGTCCCGCTAATGTGCCAGGCACCACACCTGCCAAGAACATGCGCCCAACAGAGACATCTGTAGCAGCAGCATATACTACCATTACGATCGAAGGCGGGATTAGGATACCCAAGGTCCCCGCATTACAAATAACCCCAGCAGCAAACTCCTTGCTGTAACCATTCTTAACCATACCGGCAATCACTAAACTGCCGATAGCGACAACCGTTGCAGGTGATGAACCAGACAATGCTGCGAACATCATACACGCCACCACTGAAGCAATCGCTAAACCGCCAGGGAACCAACCCACGATAGCGACAGCGAAACGAATGATGCGCTGAGCAACACCACCAGTGGACATAAAAGTCGAGGCCAAAATGAAAAATGGGATCGCCAATAAGGTGTAATGCCCAGCAAACGCATTAAATAGCGTTTGCGCGACAGAGGCTAAACTGGCATCTGAACTAGCCAGTAAAAACAAAATACTGGATAAACCAAGTGATACCGCGATTGGCACGCCGAACATCATGAACCCGATGATCATCAATAACAATATACCTAAAACCATAACTTAATCCTTGTTATCTTCTTGATCCAATACCGCCAACGCTTCTTCAGCTTCGTGACTTGCGATCACACGGTCTATTTTGTTAGTGAGCACTTGCCATAACAGCTGCGCAAATCTAAATGTCAGTAACGCAGTGCCTAGCGGTAACGAAAAATAAGGTATAAAACGCGGTAGTTTTTCATAACGCTCCCCCTCATTAAGCCAATCAGCTAGAAACTGTAAGAATTCTGGCATTGGAATATCATCGGTTTCATACCAAGCTTGCTCGGTAATAAACGGATACCAATAATTCCACGATCCAATCAACAACAGGACAGAAAAAAGTAAACACGCACTCACGGCGATAACAGCATAAACCTTACGTAATTTCACCGAGGCCATGTTAACTAAGATATCAACACCAATATGTGAATGTTTTTTTACCCCGTACGACGCTCCTACCAATACTAACCAAGCAAATAAAAATACGGTTAATTCTAACGCCCATAAAATATTGCCATTGAACAAATACCGAAACACTACATTAGCAAAGGTCAGTAAGGTCATCACACCTAATGACATAGCTATATTTAGCTCTTCGACACTATCGGATATACGCCCCAAGCGCGCCCATAATCCATTATTCATATTGGTTCCCTTCAATTCGCTTAACGCGGCATAAGTAACTTATGCCGCTTGGTATTATGATTTATTCGACGCTAATGCTTTCTGGATCAAGTCACTACCAATATCTTTTTCGAATTTAGACCAAACAGGCTGTAGCTTATCAACCCAGGCTTCGCGCTGTTCAGGTGTTAACGTACGCACGATGCCACCAGCAGCGATAATGTTAGCTTTGTTTTCATTATTGATACGTGATGATTCGGCGTTACGTGTCGCTGTCACCTCAACAATGATTTGACGTAGTTGGACTTTTACATCATTCGGTAATTTAGCCCACCAGCGGTTTGATGTAACAAGGAGATAATCAAGAATACCGTGGTTGGTTTCAGTGACACCGTCTTGTACTTCAAAGAATTTTTTACCGTAAGTATTCGACCAAGTATTTTCTTGGCCATCAATAACCTTGGTTTGTAGACCGCCGTAAACTTCTTTAAACGACATTTTTTGTGGGTTAGCACCGAGTTGCTCAAACTGTGCAACGAGTACGTCAGATGCTTGAACACGGAATTTCAAACCTTGTGCATCTTCAGGATAAATAAGCGGGCGATTAGCAGACATTTGCTTCATACCGTTATGCCAAAATGCTAAACCTTGTAAGCCACGACGACGCATTGAATTCTTCAATTTGTCACCCGCTTCAGAGTTTTGGAAACGATCCACCGCGGCGACATCATCAAACAGGAAGGGTAAATCAAAGATACGGAATTTCTTGGTGATTTTTTCAAACTTAGATAAAGAAGGAGCCGCTAAGTGCACATCACCATTTAATAACGCTTCAAGCACTTTATTGTCATCATAAAGTGTTGAGTTAGGGAAAACTTGCATACAAGCTTTACCATTCATCTCTTTATTTACTCGTTCTTCCAGTAATGATGCAGCAATACCTTTGGGGTGTTTGCTGGTGTTCGTCACATGACTAAATTTAATCACGATCTCACCGGGTTCACAGGCTCCTGATGATGCTTGCGCACTAAACGTAGTCATGCTCGCCAGTACCATCGATATTGCCGTCGCGTATTTAAACATAAGAATCTCCATATAATTATAACGTTGTTAATTTATTCAATTTCAATTAACAGTGTGATAACTATATAGCAACCATCGAGCCACAATTTAAGGTTCAAACAAAAGCGATGAATAACAAAAGCTTAATAAAATTTTAGATGAAAGCAAGAGACATGAATGGGTGGGTAACCACCCATTCGAAAAAGCATATTGGGCTGAATACCGCCATTATCTAAGTATGTTCAAAGCAAAAATAAACGCCCCGCCTACGAACACTTTATTTCCCAAAAATAGAAATCACAAAACAAAAAACCAAGAAATAAAGTGGTAATAAATAAATATTTTCTACCAAACCCAACATTAGGAGTATTTATTGTTTAATAAGGTGGTTTTTAATCGACAATAGGAAACCATATACCCCAGCAAAAGGCATAGAATTATCATATTAAATATCCAGCACTTATATAGAGATCGCCTTATGAATACAAAACTCGTCGCCACATTATTATTTGCCTCTGTATGTTTGATCTGGGGTACAACCTGGATGGCGATGGAAATTGCTGTTCACTCTATCCCGCCGATCACAGCAACAGGTTTACGCTTTGCACTGGCTGCACCACTATTAATTCTAGCGGCGCGCTGGCTTAAAATCCCACTGATGTTCCCAAAAGGGAAGAAACTTGAATTTGCATTAATCAGTGTGTTTTATTTTGCTGCACCATTTACCCTAATGATTTTTGGTGAGCAATATATTTCTTCAGGTTTAGCGTCTATTATTTTTGCCACTATGCCGGTTGTTGTTTTAGGTTTTGCAATATTGGTACATCGTCAAAAAGTACATCTTCACCAAATAGCAGGTCTTGCCATTGCACTATTCAGCTTAATCACAATTATCAGTAATGAGATGGGTGTAAGCGCGAATGGCAGCCTTATCGGTGTTGGCGCCTTGGTATTAGCGGTATTCATGCATGCAACGATCTATACCAGTGTTCAAACTCGCTGTCAGGGAATTCATGTATTAACGTATAACGCACTACCGTGTCTTGTTGCTTCAGTACTGTTACTTGTTGTCGGCGCATTTGTAGAGCAACCAGACTTCGCTACATTCACATTAACGTCTTGGTTATCGGTTATTTACCTTGGTGCTATCGCTGGTATTGGCGGCATCATGGCTTATTTCCAACTGAATAAAGTAGCAAGTCCATTCCAAGCATCGATCTGTTTCTTGGTATTCCCTGTGATTGCACTTGGCTTAGACAGTGTGGTTAACGGCAGAACGATTAGTCACGAATCACTGTTCATGATGGTCCTGTTAACGGCGGGTGTTTTACTGTGTAAATTACCGCTTGAATTAATCAGTAAACGTTTAACAAAAACAACCGTTAAAGTAGAAAAATCATCATAACTCATCACTCTAATACGTTAGTCACGCGACGTATGTCATAAGTTTAAATCAGTGTAAATAGAGAGAAAGCTAAAATGAAAAAAGTACTATTATCCATCATCACGGTTTCTACAATCATGGCGACACCATTAGCCAGTGCCAACAATGATTTTACTTATGTTTCAGCTGGTCTACAGTTTGGTAAGGCAGATGATGCGCTCTTTGATAATGAGCAAGTGGAAAGCGCGTTAGGTGGCTTCCTCGACGCATCTTGGAACTTCTATGACAATGTATTTGCTAGCTACAGTATCAGTTATAGCTCTTTTGATGGAGAAGGATGGGCAAGAGCTTGGACTAATGGCACGAGTTCAGGCTCTGAATCTGGACAAGATTATTTTTCGACTACAAAACAATATTATTCAGTCGGCTATTTCATGCCGATGAATAAATTTACCCCTTACGTATCGCTGGGTTATGCCGATTACAAATTAGCTGGATCTGTGTATGAATTCTCAATGGTACCTGGTCCAGGTACCATTGAGAAGTACAGTGACAAAATTGGTGGCGCAGCCGGTGAAATTGGTACTTATATACAAGTAACGAAAAACTATAAAATGAAATTCTCATACAACTATGCTGCGTTAGAAGAAAGTGGCGTTAAAATTAAAATAAATGAATTTTATTTTGGTAATGATTATGCGTTTGCTGACAATTGGTCTGCGGTCGCCAACATCAGTTACCGTGATATAGGCACAATCAACACCAATGAAATATCTACGCAGCTTGGTGTTAAATATAATTTTTAAAGTCTTTGTTCATGTGTGATCAAATGTAAAACAGCACCACTTTAAAATACCAAGAATAGGCTGCGTTCACGCTATATGATAGCAGCCTACACACCATTATTTTAGAGCCGTTAACGACCTATCCCAATCTTTCCAAACAACTTCTAAACCCATTGCCTTGACTAAATCTGCCATTTCAGCAGGTGAACGGTCATCATCAATTTCAAACTGCTCTAATGCCTTGTCTGTATCATCAGAATAACCACCCGGTTGGGTTTTCGAGCCAGCGCTAATACTGGTGATCCCCAACGGAATGACATTGTCACGAAAATGCTCTGACTCTCGGGTTGATAACGACAGTTCAACATCAGGGTTAAATAATCGGTAGGCACAAATCAGCTGTACTAACTGGCGATCATTCATAATCGATTTAGGCTGAAACGCACCTTCACAGGGTCTTAAACGTGGAAAAGAAATTGAATACTTGGTTTGCCAATAACGTTTCTGTAAGTAATCTAAATGTGCTGCAACGTGAAAACAATCAGTGCGCCATTCATCCAAACCAATTAATGCACCCAATCCCATTTTATGAATACCCGCTTTACCTAAACGATCAGGCGTATCTATCCGATATTTAAAATCAGACTTCTTACCCTTAATATGATGCTCTGCATAGGTACGGGGATTATAGGTTTCTTGATAGACTAGTACCGAGTCAAGACCAAGTTCTTTTAATTCTTCATAGTCAGCTTGCTCTAACGGTTGTACTTCCAACGATAGATGTGAGAACTGCGATTTTAATTCAGTAAATACCTGGCGAAAATACGGCATGCCGACCTTACGCTCTGACTCACCAGCCACTAATAATAAGTGATCAAAACCCATCTTCTTAATCGCTTTCGCTTCACTGTTTAACTGCGTCATGTCCAGCGTGGTTCGACGGATCTTGTTATGCATTGAAAAACCACAATAAGTACAAATATTAGAGCACATATTAGAGAGGTACAGCGGCACATAGAATTGGATAGTATTACCAAAACGTTGTCGGGTTAACTCGACACTCCGCTGCGCCATCTGCTCAAGAAAGGGGTCAGCCGCTGGTGAGATCAACGCTTGAAAGTCATCAAGGTCGAGCCTCGATTTAGCTAATGCCCGCTCAACATCAGCCGCAGTCTTGGCATAAATAGATAAGCGTATATCATCCCAATCTAATTGTTGTAATTGCTCATAAAAGCTCATGTTTAACCCTTAAATTAGCGTGATTATAGATCTAAAAATGCAGTCAACGGACTCGATGCCACAGCCGTTCTCGCCTGAGCTCCTAAGCCAGCTAAATAAGCTTGGCGACCGGCCTGCACGGCTAAGGCAAACGCTTTACTCATTGCCACAGGATCTTTAGCTACTGCGATAGCTGTATTCACCAATACCGCATCCGCACCCATTTCCATTGCTAGCGCCGCATGAGATGGTGCACCGATACCTGCATCGACAATAACTGGCACCCTAGATTGCTCAATAATAATTTCCAAAAATTCAGCCGTGCGGATACCTTTATTCGAGCCAATTGGTGCGCCTAATGGCATCACAGCAGCAGTACCCACTTCTTCTAAGCGTTTGCACAATACCGGGTCAGCATGAATATAAGGCAACACATGAAAACCATCTCGAACAAGTTGCTCTGTAGCTTTTAAGGTTTCAATCGGGTCTGGCAGTAAATACTTTGGATCAGGATGAATTTCTAATTTAACCCAATTGGTTTGCAATGCTTCACGTGCAAGGTGCGCAGCATAGACAGCTTCTTTTGCATCACGTGCGCCCGATGTATTAGGTAATAGATTCATACCCGCAGCGATAAGCGGTTTCAGAATATCATCATCTTGATTGGCTAAATCAATACGCTTTAATGCCATAGTGACAAGCTGAGATTGCGATGCGATTAAGGCTTCAGCCATTATTTTTTGATCGCTAAATTTACCCGTACCAGTGAATAAGCGAGATGAGAATATTTTATCTGCAATGACAAGTTCATCGCTTGGTAATGATAATACTGAGTTTAAAGGTAATACTGACATTTAGCCTCCTGCTATCGCTTGGAATAAAGTAACTTGATCATTTTCTGACAACTGAAAATCGTCCCACTTTTGACGCGTAATAATGGCTTGATTTACCGCCACTGCGATGCCTTTCTCAGGCTGCTCGAGTGCTAGTAACAGTGACGAAATTGTCGTCACTGTTACTGTCTTAATTTCATCATTAATGATTAATTTCATCTTCTATCCTATTTCTCATATCGCTTATCGACATGCGATTATGTAATTAAATAGTTAATTAACCGTTTAATTAACTATTTATATTTTTTCTATATTCAGTGAATGGCGCACACACTGCAGTCGGGATCTTTCGCAACCGATAAATGCTGCCACAGCAGCCTCCTGCCATCAAAACGCATCAAACGATTAAGTGAAGACACAGGCATACCAGTTAAATGCTTTATCGCTTCCAGAGCCTGTAATGAACCAACAATACCCACCAGTGGACCAAGTACGCCTGAAGTACTACAGTTATTCACTTCCGCTGTTTCATCAAAAGGATATAAACAGTGGTAGCACGCAGAATCAACATCCTGTGCGTTAAACGAGATCAACTGCCCTTCCATACGAATACCAGCTCCAACAATTAACGGCAGTTTCTGCATGACACATATTTTATTTATCACCTGTCTCGTCGGCATGTTGTCGCTACAATCAATGACTAAATCAACATCAACCAGCACTTCAGCCATTTGATTATTAGCGCTATCAAGCGTGAGCCTCTTTGGGATAGCTGTCACATGAATATGCGGGTTAAGCTGTGTTAAAGCTGCTTTAGCCGCACTCACTTTGGTTTGCTTTAATTGTTGCTGAGTAAAAATAATTTGTCGTTGCAGATTCGTTAACTCAACCTGATCATCGTCGACTATAACTAAATGACCAACACCAGCAGCAGCTAAATACAAGGCGACGGGTGCGCCAAGTCCACCAACACCAACAATGAGTACCTTGGCATTACGTAGTGCTAACTGCCCTTTCTCACCCACATCTTCAAGCAGTAAGTGCGCGCTATAACGCATGTATTCCTGATCACTTAATGCTGCCATTTTAATTACGCTCACAAACTAAAGTAGATACAGGTGTCGGCTCCGTAATCACTAATAAATCAGCGATTGCTTGCTTATAATCTGCAGCACGAGTAATTGCCGTCACAACTGCAACACTACCGACACCAGTCGCAGCCACTTGTGGCGCACGCGCGATGCTAATTCCACCGATAGCGACCAAAGGATAATCTTGCATTAAATCAGCATAACGCTGTAGACGCTGTAACCCTTGTGGTTTTGATGGCATATCTTTGGTTACCGTCGGGTAGATATGACCAAGGGCGATATAACTGGGTTTTATTTGATGGGCACGTAATATTTCATAATAACCATGCGTACTCAGGCCTAGCTTTAAGCCAGCCTGTTTGATTGCGACAAAATCGGCAATCAACATATCTTCTTGGCCAAGATGAACTCCGTAAGCACCGTGTTCAATGGCTAATTGCCAGTAGTCATTGATGAACAGACGAGCTTGATACTGACGGCCTAAAGCCACTGCCGCTTTTACATCTTCAACGACTTCCGCTGGTGTTTTATTTTTGATCCGTAGCTGCAAGGTTTTAACCCCCTGCTGCAATACCTTCTCTAGCCATGCAACTGTATCCACGACTGGATATAGTCCAAGGCGGTTGGTATCGCAAGGTGCAAAATCATAAGCTAACTGCATTTGTTGCGCTAAGCCAAGCTGATCACCTAATACTGTATTAGGTAACACAACTTGGGGAAAATATTCTCGGTCGGTTGGCCAAATCGCTGCGGCTTGATTTAAATACGCTCTGGCGACAACAAGTGCATCATCAACCGGATAATCTTGACCAATGACAGTTGCTAGGGCTGCAGAAAAAACACCGCAATGTTCAGCGTCACTTAATGAATTGAGTCTCATGATCGGTGAGGATAATAAAATTTCACGCTCAGCATCGATATAGATATCTAACATGACAGACAGTTGCTGTTCATCTTCACCGTATTTGTTACTGTTAACTAGGGTATCGTTTGTAAAAATAGCTTTCGCACAAACGCCTTTTACGCCGGAGTTCAACAGTAAGTTGATCGATTTTTTAGTTGTACTAAATAAATCGGCCGCATCAACGCTCGTTTCATCTTGCGTTAATATCAATACATCAACGAGTGGCAATAAGCCTGTTTGAATGGCCGCGATTAATCCATAATTAGCGTTAACCATCTCTGCTAACGTGATAGTTAACGGCTCATAGATAACGTGTAATGCTGGGTAGCACTGCTTATAATCTTGTAAAAAACGAACTAAAATATCAATATGCGATGCAGTGTCTAGTACGCCAACCTTAATAGCAGCGGGCATAGCGGCGGTACTTAACACTGCGAGCTCAGCAGAAAAATCTTCATCAGATAAGCATGCTGTAGAAACATGGTAACCACGCCCATCTAATGCATTAATCGTTTTAATATCGGCTTGATTCGTCGCATGATCACGAGCAGTAAAGCTCGCGATAGTCCAAATAATGGCTTCAGTCATTAAATTATTATTCCACGTTTTCGGTTGTAGATTCTGGTACACGGCCATTTACTGCATCATGTGTAGGAGGCAGGTATAACTCTGCGCCGTGCTTTTTAAACTCTTCAGACATCTGCTGCATGCCTTTTTCAGCATCAATTACAGCGACGTCATCGATCAGAACGACTTCATCAAGTAATTGAATTTTTATCTTTTCTTGATTGGCAGTGTAATCACGTACATCTTGGGATATTTTCATTGAACAGAATTTAGGGCCACACATAGAGCAGAAATGCGCAACCTTACCCGATTCTTGCGGGATATTTTCATCGTGATAAGCACGTGCAGTATCAGGGTCTAAAGCGAGGTTAAACTGATCATTCCAACGGAATTCAAAACGAGCCTTTGACATCGCATTGTCACGGATTTGAGCACCCGGAAAACCTTTGGCCAAATCAGCTGCATGAGCAGATATTTTATAGGTGATCATGCCTTGCTTAACATCTTCTTTATTCGGTAAGCCTAAATGTTCTTTGGGCGTTACGTAACACAACATAGCACAACCGTACCAACCGATTTGCGCAGCACCAATACCCGAGGTAAAGTGATCATAACCTGGGGCGATATCTGTCGTTAGTGGGCCTAAAGTATAAAATGGCGCTTCATGACAAATATCGAGTTGTTTTTCAACATTCTCTTTAATCATGTGCATTGGGATATGACCAGGGCCTTCGATAATAACTTGCACATCTTGCTGCCAAGCTACTTTAGTCAGCTCTCCGAGCGTTTGTAATTCAGCAAATTGCGCTTCATCATTGGCATCAGCCGCAGAACCCGGGCGCATACCATCACCTAACGACAGTGATACATCGTATGCTTTACAAATCGCACAAATTTCTTCGAAATGATCATAAGCAAAGTTTTCTTTATGGTGTGTTAAACACCATTTCGCCATAATCGATCCACCTCGAGAAACGATCCCGGTAAGACGTTTTGCAGTCATCGGCACATAACGCAATAATACCCCAGCATGGATCGTGAAGTAATCAACCCCCTGCTCAGCTTGTTCGATCAACGTATCACGGAAGACTTCCCAAGTAAGATCCTCGGCGATCCCATTTACCTTCTCTAAGGCTTGATAGATCGGAACTGTGCCGATCGGAACAGGTGAATTACGCAGGATCCACTCACGGGTTTCATGAATATTACGGCCTGTGGATAAGTCCATCACCGTGTCAGCACCCCAGCGTGTAGCCCATACGAGCTTCTCCACTTCCTCTTCAATCGACGATGTCACTGACGAATTACCAATATTGGCATTCACTTTAACTAAAAAATTACGGCCGATGATCATTGGCTCAGATTCAGGGTGATTAATGTTAGCAGGAATGATCGCACGACCACGGGCGACTTCTTCTCGAACAAATTCAGGAGTAATAAGATCCGGAATACTCGCACCAAAATCATTACCGGCATGTTGCTTTAATAACAGCTCATTGCGGATCAACTCGCGCCCCATGTTTTCACGGATCGAGATATATTCCATTTCCGGAGTGATGATACCGTTACGCGCATAATGCATCTGAGTAACGTTTTGGCCATCGATCGCTTTAAGTGGTTTAGGTAGATGTTCGAAACGAATATGGTCGATACCATCGTCTGCAAGACGTTGCTGAGCAAACTGTGAAGTAACGATTTCGAGTTCTTCAATATCGTTACGTTCTGCAATCCAGCCTTGCCTTAATTTAGGTAAACCTTGATGCACGTTAATTTCAATCGCAGGATCGGTATAGGCACCTGAAGTATCGTAGATTGGGATGGATTCGTTGTATTCATATACAGGTTCATCTTTACTGCCTGCAACTAGCGTTTCATCAAGATTAATCTTGCGCATCGCGACTCTTAAATCATCACGGCTGCCAGTGAGATGGATTTTTTCGGAATTTGGAAAGGGTTCACAACTGAGGTTGTTAATAAATTCTTGGGCGTTTTCACGGTTTTCACGACGTGTAGGTTTTTTGGATTTATCTAGATTTGTATTGCTGTTGGTATTTATATTATTAGCAGACATAGCATTCATTCCTTTAAATAAGATGATTGCTTGTCGTTGAGTATGGAGAGTGGTGATAAGACTATATTAGTTTAAGTCCAAATACAGCGGTAAATAAGATGTCAATTGTTACAGATCCCCCGTACAAATTGGCAATATTATTAACGCTATTGTATTAATCACTCTTGTTTCCTTACGCAGGTATTAGCCTGATCAGGTTCCACGGATCCCATATTTAAATGGTCTCAGCCCTAAAGCACTCCGACAAGATGTGTCAGAGTATAGACTGGTATAGCGTTAAAAAACAAGCAAAAAAAAGGCGCCCTATAAAGGGCGCCTTCACTATTCAATAATAGTCAGCAAGTGAATCAGTGGGTCTGTCATCACTTGCTAACAACTTTAATTGCATTCAGCAAATCAATTAAAGGTTATTTAATAGGTTAGCTAAGTTCTGTTCAGCTTCATCAGTAGTGATCTCTGGCATAGCTTCTTCTACCTTACCAGCACGCATTTTAGCGCGTTCTTGGTGGTAAGAGAAACCTGTACCTGCAGGGATCAGACGACCAACGATAACGTTCTCTTTCAGACCACGAAGGTCATCAATCTTACCATGTACAGCAGCGTCTGTTAGAACACGTGTTGTTTCTTGGAAAGATGCAGCAGAGATGAATGACTCAGTTGCAAGAGACGCTTTAGTAATACCCATAAGGATATGCTGGAACACGGCTGGTTGCTTGCCTTCAGCTTCTAGCTGACGGTTAGCAATTTTCAGACGTGAAACTTCAGCTTGTTCACCTTGTAGGAAGTTACTGTCACCAGCAGATACAACGTTAGCTTTACGTAGCATTTGACGAACGATAGTTTCAATGTGCTTATCGTTAATCTTAACGCCTTGCAGACGGTATACTTCTTGAACTTCGTTTGCGATATAGTTCGCAACATGGCTAATGCCACGTAGACGTAGAATATCGTGAGCTGATTCAGGGCCATCGGCGATAACTTCACCAATTGCAACTTTCTCACCTTCAAACACGTTCAAGTGACGCCATTTAGGGATCATCTCTTCGTAAGCTTCAGCACCATCAGTCGGTGTGATAACTAGACGACGTTTACCTTTAGTTTCTTTACCGAAACTAATAGTACCTGAGATTTCCGCTAAGATAGCTGCATCTTTAGGCTGACGCGCTTCAAACAGATCCGCTACGCGTGGTAGACCACCCGTAATATCACGTGTTTTCGAGCTTTCTTGAGGAATACGTGCTAACGCTTCACCAATAGTCACTAACGCGCCATCTTCTAGGTTAACGATTGCGTTTGCAGGTAAGAAGTATTGTGCAATAACTTCTGTACCAGGAATGAATAAATCATTACCTGCTGCATCAACAAGTTTAACCATAGGACGCATATCTTTACCAGCAGCAACACGTGCTGCAGGATCAAGAATTACCGTGCTAGATAGACCCGTTAGATCATCCGTTTGCTTAGTAACCGTAATACCTTCAATTAAGTCAACAAACTTAATTTGACCAGCCACCTCTGTGATGATTGGGTGAGTATGCGGGTCCCAGTTAGCAAGGATGCTACCAGACTCGATAGCTGCGCCATCTTTAAAGTCAACAATCGAACCGTAAGGCAGTTTGTGGCTTTCTTTAGTACGACCGTTTTCATCAATAATCGTGATTTCTGATGAACGTGAAGTAATAACCAGTTTGCCGTCTGCGTTCTCAACGAATTTCTCGTTGTGGAACTTAATAGTACCCGTGTTTTTCACTTGGATATTATTTTCTGCAGATGCTCTCGATGCCGCACCACCAATGTGGAATGTACGCATCGTTAACTGTGTACCAGGTTCACCAATTGATTGTGCTGCAACAACACCAACTGCTTCACCTTGGCCAACCATTTCGCCACGTGCTAAGTCACGACCGTAACAAGCTGCACAAACACCGAAGTCATTGTCACAAGTAATTACAGAGCGAACTTTCATTTGATCCACTGAGTGTTCTTCTAAGAAGTCACAAAGTTTTTCATCTAGTAGCGTGTTACGTGGAAGAATTACTTCGCCCGATACTGGGTTTAGTACATCTTCAGCAACAACACGACCTAAAACACGATCACGTAATGGTTCAACAACATCGCCACCTTCAATATGAGGAGTAATGATTAGACCATTTTCAGTACCACAATCAATCTCGTTAATTACAAGATCTTGTGCAACGTCAACAAGACGACGAGTTAGGTAACCCGAGTTTGCTGTTTTAAGTGCTGTATCGGCTAGACCTTTACGTGCACCATGCGTTGAGATGAAGTACTGAAGTACGTTTAGACCTTCACGGAAGTTAGCCGTAATTGGTGTTTCGATGATCGAACCATCTGGTTTCGCCATCAGACCACGCATACCAGCTAGCTGACGAATCTGTGCCGCACTACCACGTGCACCAGAATCGGCCATCATAAAGATACTGTTGAATGATTTCTGTGTCTCATCATCACCTAACGAGTTAGGTTTAGTTTCTGTAGACAAGTTATCCATCATTGCTTTTGAGATTAGCTCATTCGCACGAGCCCAAATATCAATAACTTTATTGTAACGCTCACCCGCAGTAACAAGACCAGATTGGAATTGCTCTTGGATTTGAGTTACTTCAATTTCAGCTTCTTCAAGTAGTGTTTTCTTCGCTGCTGGAATAACCATGTCATCGATACCAACAGATGCACCAGAAAGGGCAGCATAATGGAAACCGGTGTACATTAGTTGATCGGCGAATACAACAGTATCTTTCAGACCTAATAGACGGTAACAGTCATTTAGTAGCTTAGAAATCTGCTTTTTACCTAACGCTTCATTAGATACTTTCAGGATCCAGTTAGCTGGATTCGCTTCAAGTTTAGCTTCTTCTTCAGCAGATAAAGTTTTAGACGGATCGATTAGTGCATATGGTAGACCTGTAGGTGCTACCAAATAAAGAATCGCACGACCTACTGTTGTGTTCTTCAGTTCAGTGCGAACTGTAACTTCACCAGTTTCTTCATCTTTAAGATGTTCAGTAATACGTACTTTAACACGTGCATGTAGTTCAGCATGGCCACTGCGATATAGCTTTTCAGCTTCTTCAGGGCTGCCTAATACCATGCCTTCACCCTTAGCGTTAACGCCAGAACGAGTCATGTAGTAAAGACCTAATACAACGTCTTGAGAAGGTACGATAACCGGTTCACCATTCGCAGGTGAAAGGATGTTATTCGTAGACATCATCAGTGTACGCGCTTCCAATTGAGCTTCAATTGTTAACGGTACGTGTACAGCCATCTGATCGCCATCGAAATCGGCGTTGTATGCAGAACATACTAGAGGGTGTAACTGAATTGCTTTACCTTCAATTAGTACAGGTTCGAATGCTTGAATACCAAGTCTGTGAAGAGTTGGTGCACGGTTAAGCATTACTGGATGTTCGCGGATCACGCCGTCTAGGATATCCCAAACTTCAGCGCCTTCACGTTCAACCATTTTCTTAGCTGCTTTAATCGTTGTAGCAAAACCAAGTGATTCTAATTTACCGTAGATGAATGGCTTGAATAGCTCAAGTGCCATTTTCTTAGGTAGACCACATTGGTGTAAGCGTAACGTTGGTCCAACTGTAATTACAGAACGACCAGAGTAATCCACACGTTTACCTAGTAGATTCTGACGGAAACGACCTTGTTTACCCTTGATCATATCAGCAAGAGATTTAAGAGGACGTTTGTTAGAACCAGTAATCGCACGACCACGACGACCATTATCTAATAGCGCATCAACAGATTCTTGTAACATACGTTTTTCGTTACGTACGATAATATCTGGTGCAGCTAAATCTAATAGACGTTTTAGACGGTTGTTACGGTTGATCACACGACGGTAAAGGTCATTCAGATCAGAAGTCGCAAAACGGCCACCATCTAGTGGTACTAATGGACGAAGATCTGGCGGTAATACCGGTAGAACGTTCATGATCATCCACTCTGGCTTATTACCAGAGACAGCGAATGCTTCCATTAATTTAAGACGTTTAGTGATCTTCTTACGTTTAGTTTCAGAGTTTGTAGTCTCTAATTCTTCACGCATTTCTTCGATGTCTTGGTTTAGGTTAAGATCTTGTAACAAAGAAAGTACAGCTTCTGCACCCATCTTCGCGTCAAATTCATCACCCCATTCTTCTAGGTTGTCAAGATACTGCTCTTCAGTCAGCATCATGCCACGCTCTAGCGAAGTCATACCAGGTTCGATAACAACATATGATTCGAAGTAAAGAATACGTTCGATATCACGTAGCGTCATGTCTAATAATAGACCGATGCGAGATGGTAATGATTTCAAGAACCAAATGTGTGCAACAGGAGACGCTAATTCGATGTGGCCCATACGGTCACGACGAACTTTAGTTTGCGTTACTTCTACGCCACATTTTTCACAGATAACACCACGGTGCTTCAGACGCTTATATTTTCCGCAAAGACATTCGTAATCTTTTACTGGGCCGAAAATACGCGCACAGAATAAACCGTCACGTTCTGGTTTGAAGGTACGGTAGTTAATGGTTTCTGGCTTTTTAACTTCACCAAAAGACCAAGAACGGATCTGCTCCGGAGAAGCTAGACCAATCTTGATACCATCGAATTCTTCCGATTTACCTTGCTGTTTTAGAAACTTTAATAAGTCTTTCACGTTTTTCTCCACTGGGAGTGAAAACTAAGCAGCCTCAACTCACAGAGTGAGTCGAGGCGCAGTGCTAATCAAAAATCAGAATTAACTCAAATTAGAGTTATTTCTTGTTTTTGTTTTCATCTAGTTCGATGTTGATACCCAATGAGCGGATCTCTTTCAACAATACGTTGAATGATTCAGGCATACCTGGGTCCATACGATGATCGCCGTCTACGATGTTTTTATACATCTTAGTACGACCGTTCACGTCATCAGACTTCACAGTTAGCATCTCTTGAAGAGTATATGCTGCACCGTATGCTTCCAGAGCCCATACTTCCATCTCACCGAAACGCTGACCACCGAACTGAGCTTTACCACCCAGCGGCTGCTGAGTAACTAGGCTGTAAGAACCGGTAGAACGCGCATGCATCTTGTCATCAACCAAGTGATTCAGTTTCAGCATGTACATGTAACCAACAGTTACAGGACGTTCGAATGTATCACCAGTACGACCATCGAATAACTCTAATTGACCCGATTCTGGTAAATCAGCCAATTTAAGCATTTCTTTGATTTCAGCTTCTGCTGCACCATCAAACGCAGGTGTTGCCATTGGCAGACCTTTACGTAAGTTGTGCGCAAGAACACGAACCTGCTCGTCAGAGTACGTTGATAAATCAACTTTCTGATGCGTATCACCGATGTCGTAAGCTTTTTGAATAAACTCACGGATCTTAGCAAGATCTTGTTGCTCTTTAATCATGTTATCGATTTTACTACCGATACCACGAGCAGCAAGGCCCAAGTGAACTTCAAGTACCTGACCGATGTTCATACGCGATGGTACACCCAGCGGGTTCAGTACGATATCAACAGGCTCACCAAACTTATCGTGCGGCATGTCTTCAATAGGAACGATTGTTGAAATCACACCTTTGTTACCATGACGACCGGCCATTTTATCACCCGGTTGAATACGACGTTTAACAGCTAGGTATACTTTAACGATCTTAAGTACACCAGGTGCTAAGTCATCACCTTGAGTAATTTTACGGCGTTTGATGTCAAACTTAGAATCAAATTCAGCACGTAGCTCATCATGTTGCTTAGCTAGGCCTTCTAATTGAGTCTGTTGTTCTTCGTCAGAAAGAACAATCTCTAACCATTGCGTGCGAGAAACAGCATTAAGTTGCTCTTCCGTTTTGCCAGCAGCTAGTAATAGAGATTTAACGCGACCGAATAAGCTTTCTTCGAAGATAGATAATTCTTCAGTTAAGTCTTTCTTCGCTTCACGCAGTTGCATCTGCTCGATGTCTTGTGCACGTTTATCTTTATCTACGCCATCACGGGTAAATACTTGCACGTCAATTACAGTACCGTAAACAGAGTTAGGTACACGTAATGAACTGTCTTTTACATCAGATGCTTTTTCACCGAAGATAGCTCGTAGAAGCTTTTCTTCAGGCGTCAATTGTGTTTCACCTTTAGGGGTTACTTTACCTACCAGGATATCACCCGGCTTAACTTCAGCACCAACGTAAACGATACCAGACTCATCTAGCTTAGATAATGCGCTTTCACCCACGTTAGGGATGTCCGCTGTAATCTCTTCGCTACCAAGTTTAGTATCACGAGCAATCGATGACAATTCTTGAATGTGGATAGTCGTTAGACGATCTTCTTTTACAACGCGTTCTGATACAAGGATTGAATCCTCGAAGTTGTAACCATTCCAAGGCATGAATGCAATACGCATGTTTTGACCAAGTGCTAATTCACCAAGATCCGTTGAAGGACCATCAGCAAGCACGTCGCCTTTAACCACTGCTTCACCAGTTAATACTGTTGGGCGTTGGTTAATACATGTGTTTTGATTCGAACGTGTGTACTTAGTTAGCGTGTAGATATCAATACCCGCTTCACCTGGTACTAGTTCATCTTCGTTAACTTTAACGATGATACGACTTGCATCAGCATAGTCGATTGAACCGCCACGTAGCGCAACAACTGTTACACCAGAATCGATTGCTACCGCGCGTTCAATACCAGTACCTACTAATGGCTTATCAGCATTTAGTGTTGGTACTGCTTGACGTTGCATATTCGCACCCATCAATGCACGGTTAGCATCATCGTGTTCTAGGAACGGAATTAGCGATGCTGCCACAGAAATAATCTGTTGTGGTGATACGTCCATATATTGAATGTTATCTGCAGACATAAAGGTAGTTTCACCTTTATGACGACATGGGATAAATTCGTCTTGAAGTACACCATTTGTATCTACTGTCGCGTTAGCCTGTGCAACTGCATACAGACCTTCTTCAATAGCAGAAAGGTATTGAACATCATTAGTAACTTGACCGTTGATTACTTTACGGAATGGCGTTTCTAAGAAACCATAATCGTTAGTACGGGCAAATACAGCTAGTGAGTTAATTAGACCAATGTTTGGTCCCTCTGGAGTCTCAATCGGACATAAACGACCGTAGTGAGTTGGATGTACGTCACGTACCTCAAAACCAGCACGTTCACGTGTTAGACCACCAGGCCCTAATGCAGAAATACGACGTTTGTGCGTAACTTCTGACAACGGGTTATTTTGATCCATAAACTGAGACAGTTGTGATGAACCAAAGAACTCTTTAATTGCAGCTGAAATCGGCTTAGCATTGATTAAATCTTGTGGCATTACAGCATCAAGATCACCAAGACTTAGACGTTCACGAACAGCACGTTCTACACGAACTAAACCAACACGGAATTGGTTTTCTGCCATTTCGCCAACTGAACGAATACGACGGTTACCAAGGTGATCGATATCATCAACCTCGCCTTTACCGTTACGGATATTAATCAAAGTTTTCATTACTTCAACAATATCTGCTTTGTCCAGGATGCCTGCACCAGTATCTTCTTCACGGCCAATACGGCGGTTGAACTTCATACGACCAACAGTAGATAGGTCATAGCGTTCTTCAGCGAAGAATAGATTTTGGAATAGGCCTTCTGCCGCTTCACGCGTTGGTGGTTCACCAGGACGCATCATACGGTAGATTTCAACTAGCGCTTCAAGTTTGTTAGTAGTTGAGTCAACACGTAATGTGTCAGACATGTAACTACCTACATCAAGGTCGTTCGTATAAAGAACATCAATTACCTTGATACCAGCTTGAGACAATTCAGCAACAGATTCTAGTGTTAGTTCAGCATTCGCTGCAACAATCACTTCGCCTGTTTCTTCATTGATGTAATCTTTAGAAGCTACTTTACCAGCGATATACTCTAATGGTACTTCGATTTCGTTTACGCCGTCTTTCTCAAACTTTTTGATATGACGAGCAGTAATACGACGGCCATTTTCAACATATGTTTCGCCATTAGCGATAATGTCAAATACAGCTGTTTCGCCACGTAGACGGTCTGGCATTAGTTCCATCATTAACTTGCCATCTTTAACTTCGAAACGTGTAGTATCAAAGAAGATTGCTAAGATTTCTTCCGTCGTGAACTCAAGTGCACGAAGAATGATTGATGATGGTAATTTACGACGACGGTCAATACGAACGAATAAGCTATCTTTCGGATCGAATTCAAAGTCTAACCATGAACCACGGTAAGGAATAACGCGTGCGTTATATAATACTTTACCTGATGAATGAGTTTTACCTTTGTCGTGATCGAAGAAAACACCAGGACTACGGTGTAACTGAGATACGATAACACGTTCAGTACCATTGATAACGAAAGTACCAGTATCAGTCATTAATGGGATTTCGCCCATATAAACTTCTTGTTCTTTGATATCTTTAATAGTGCCTGCAGGTGCATCACGATCGTATAATACAAGGCGTAATTTAACACGTAACGGTGCTGAATAAGTAACACCACGGATTTGACATTCTTTAACGTCAAATACAGGTTCACCTAAACGGTACGATACATATTGAAGTTCTGAAGTTCCAGAGTAACTTTTAATAGGGAATACGCTACGGAATGCTGCTTCCAGGCCGTATTCGCCTGTGTGATCCATTTCTAAAAACTTTTTAAAAGAGCTAGTTTGAATAGCCAACATTTGCGGTTTAGCCACAACTGGTGCACTTTTACCAAAGTCTTTACGGATACGTTTTTTTTCGGTATTAGAGTAAACCATTTGGTTCCTCAGCTCGCTGATAAGTGACCCACTCTGCCCTGAAAAAGGACAGCTCTAACAACATCATTATATGTTTTTTATACTGTCTCGACCAAATGAATTGGGCTAAACAGTGCGCAGAATTTTGGTTGAAATGATGTGAAATTTCCAAACATCCTATAGCGCAAAAAGGCCGGCGATTAAAAAATCACCAGCCAATGCCTTATGAGGGCAATAATCTATTTAAAAATAGATTATTTGATCTCAACAACGCAACCAGCTTCTTCTAGAGTAGCTTTTAGAGCTTCAGCTTCTGCTTTGTCAACGCCTTCTTTAAGAGCTACTGGTGCAGATTCAACAACACCTTTAGCTTCTTTAAGGCCTAGGCCTGTAGCGCCACGAACAGCTTTAATAGCTTTAACTTTGTTTTCGCCGAAAGAAGCAAGAATTACGTCGAATTCTGTTTGCTCTTCTTCAGCAGCAGCAGCGCCGCCGCCAGCAACAACTGCAGCTGCAGCTGATACGCCGAATTTTTCTTCCATTGCTTCGATTAATTCAACAACTTCCATTACAGAAAGTTCAGCAATTGCGTCGATGATTTGGTCTTTAGTGATAGACATGTGTCATTCCTAATATATTAAAATTTATTTTAGACAAAGCGGCTAAATTAAGCAGCTTCTTGCTCTTTTTGATCGCGTAAAGCAGCCAATGTACGTACAAGTTTACCAGCTGATGCTTCTTTCATAGTCATCATTAACTGAGCAATTGCTTCATCGTATGTTGGTAGTGTTGCTAATTTATCAATGTTTTCTGCACCGATAAATTCGCCTTCAAATGCTAACGCTTTAACTTCGAAAGATTCTTCTTGTGCAGCGAAGTCTTTTAAAAGACGTGCTGCAGCACCTGGGTGCTCGTTAGAGAATGCGATCAGAGTTGGACCGGTAAATGCTTCGCTCAGGCACTGAAAATCAGTACCTTCAACAGCACGCTTCATAAGAGTGTTACGTACTACACGAATGTATACGTTGTTCTCACGAGCTAGCTTGCGAAGACCAGTCATTGCACCTACAGTAACGCCACGTGAATCAGCAACTACTGCAGAAAGCGCAGCCTTGGCAGCTTCGTTGACTTCAGCAACAATTGCTTTTTTGTCGTCGAGACCTAATGCCATGGTCTATACTCCTGGATAAAACCGATTAAAAATCGGTATTAAAAATTTCCGAATAATACCAAGTAAACTTAGATATTAAACGAACCATTACGGCTCGGATTCCAGAAGAAATAAATTCTTCAGGGGCCCTGCACCATCTACGTAGGAAAGCTCAAGTATTAATTAAAATAGCCGATCATTATTAAGATATCACTTACAAAGTAAGAATATCTCCTACGGTCTTGGACGGAAGTAAGTCATATCAAGCATTAAACTCAATATCCTCACTTCAACCCACATTTTGTAAATACGTTAAAGCTAATAAATTAGCCTTAACGTATTTACTAATTTTTAGGGAACAAATTATACTAGATAAAAGGTTCCCTGTAAATTACTTAGTCTCTACCGTTGCAATATCAACAGAAAGACCAGCACCCATCGTAGTAGATAGGCTGATTTTCTTGATGAATTGGCCTTTAGCTGAAGCAGGTTTTGCTTTGCTAAGTGCGATCAATAGAGATTCAAGATTTTCTTTAATTTGTGCAGCTTCAAAATCCACTTTACCGATAGTAGTGTGGATGATGCCAGCTTTGTCGTTACGGTAACGAACTTGACCAGACTTAGCATTTTTAACTGCAGTCGCAACGTCAGGAGTTACAGTACCAACTTTAGGGTTTGGCATTAAACCGCGTGGACCTAGGATTTGACCTAGTTGACCAACAACACGCATAGCGTCTGGAGATGCGATAACAACATCAAAGTTAAGCTCACCGGCTTTAACTTGTGCAGCTAGATCGTCCATACCTACGATGTCAGCGCCAGCAGCTTTAGCAGCTTCAGCGTTAGCACCTTGTGTAAATACTGCAACACGTACTTCACGACCAGTACCGTGTGGTAGCACAGTAGCGCCACGAACGTTTTGGTCAGATTTACGTGAATCAATACCTAGGTTTACAGAAACATCGATGCTTTCTTTGAATTTAGCTGATGCTAATTCTTTAAGAAGTTCAACTGCTTCGTTGATTTCGTAAGCTTTTGTAGATTCCACTTTTTCGCGGATCGTACGCATACGTTTAGAAAGTTTAGCCATTTCCGAATTATCCTTCTACGTTCAAGCCCATAGAGCGAGCTGTACCAGCAATAGTACGAACCATTGCATCTAGATCAGCGCCCGTAAGGTCTGGTTGTTTAGTGTTAGAGATCTCTTCCAGTTGAGCGCGAGTAACAGTACCCACTTTATCAACGTTTGGACGACCAGAACCAGACTTGATGCCTGCTGCTTTCTTAAGTAAGAAAGATGCTGGAGAAGTCTTTGTTTCGAACGTAAATGAACGATCAGAATAAACTGTGATAACAACAGGAGTCGGAGAACCCTTTTCAACAGAATCTGTTTTTGCGTTAAACGCTTTACAGAATTCCATGATGTTAACACCGTGTTGACCTAGTGCAGGACCAACTGGTGGACTAGGATTCGCCATACCAGCTGAAACTTGCAGCTTAATATACGCAGTAACTTTTTTAGCCATTTTAATTTACCTTAAATATGGGTGCGAACGCTGTATCCAACATAGATACTAGCTTCCCGAAAAACAAGGGCAGCGAATTATAGATATAATTGCTGCCCTTGCCAAGCATTTTGTTGAAAATTCATTCAATAAAATGCAAATATAGTTGTATTTGACCTTACCTTTAACCTAACTGGTTAATGGAATTAGCCTTTTTCTACTTGACCGAAATCTAATTCAACCGGAGTAGAACGACCGAAGATCAATACAGAAACTTTTAAGCGACTCTTTTCATAGTCAACTTCTTCAACAACACCGTTAAAGTCAGCAAATGGACCGTCAGATACACGAACCACTTCACCCACTTCAAATAACGTCTTAGGACGCGGCTTGTCAATTGCATCTTGAAGACGGTTAAGAATACGATCAGCTTCTTTAGAAGTAATAGGAGCTGGACGTTCTTTAGTGCCGCCAATGAAGCCAAGTACACGTGGTAAACTGCTTACCAAATGCCATGATTCATCGTTCATTACCATTTGAACTAAAACGTAGCCTGGGAAGAACTTACGTTCACTCTTGCGGCGTTGACCAGCGCGCATTTCAACAACTTCTTCCGTTGGAACAAGTACTTCACCGAAGTATTCTTCCATGTTGTGAATTTTAATGTGTTCTGATAATGTTTTTTGAACACGACCTTCAAAACCGGAAAAGGCTTGAACTACGTACCATCTCATTTTCTGTTCAGACATGAACTTATACCTTTACATCTGTGATAAATGCAACTACACGAACTAGAATACCATCTAGACCCCATAGCACTAACGCCATAATAGCGGTAACAACTAATACGATAAGTGTAGTTTGGATTGCCTCTTGGCGTGTAGGCCAAACTACTTTACGTACTTCTGTTCTTGATTCAGATGCAAATTCAAGCGCATTGCGCCCTTTACTTGTCTGCAATGCAATGCCACCAGCAATAACAGCGGCAATAATTACAGCAACTGCGCGGATTAACACTGATTCTTCACTAAAAATATTGTTACCAATAACTGTGCCAATTAGAATTATAGCAACTAGTACCCATTTTACAGTTTCTAGTGCTTTTCCTTGGTTTTCAGTATTTGAAGTCATACTACTAACCTGTACCTTAAAGACAAAAAAATCCGCTGTTACACGGTGATGACAGTGGCAGGAGGAGGAGATAATCGAACTCACAAACATCAGTTTGAAGAACGCCTTTTCTACCAATTGGAACTACCCCTACAAACGGAGCTCCTAATTATAGGGGCTTTCGTTTTTCATGCAAGTTATTCGTAAATAATTATGAATAATATTTGAATTACAAATAGCTTAAATAGATTATGATTAAATTTATTTTTTGATTTTTAAAAGCGTGGTTATTTTAAAGGTGTAGTTATTTGATATGAAGAATATAAGAGAAGAAACAATTGACCTGAAAAATGGTGCTGATACCCAGAATCGAACTGGGGACCTCATCCTTACCAAGGATGCGCTCTACCGACTGAGCCATATCAGCGAATTTGGAGCGGGCGGCGGGAATCGAACCCGCATTATCAGCTTGGAAGGCTGGAGTAATAGCCATTATACGACGCCCGCATGCGTCCTGAATACAAAGTGGTGGAGGGAGAAGGATTCGAACCTTCGAAGGCTGAGCCGTCAGATTTACAGTCTGATCCCTTTGGCCACTCGGGAACCCCTCCACATATTGTACTTCAGTAACGAGTTAAATGGTGCCGACTGCCGGAGTCGAACTGGCGACCTACTGATTACAAGTCAGTTGCTCTACCTACTGAGCTAAGTCGGCGGCGTCACTTAACGAGGAGGGATATTAGAGTAACCCCCAACCTCTTGCAACCTTAATCGCTAAAAAGCAGTTTTTTTTTATTCTACTGGCGAATATTTAGCCATTTAGAGTCAAAACCTAGCGTAACATCCACTTCCAATTAAGTTTCAGCACGTCGCAATGATACTTCGCCACCAACATAAGGGCTGATAACCCCGTCAATTTCCAATAATAACGCACCAGTATGATCAATGCCTTTGGCAATACCGTGTTTTTGTTTCTCACCTAAGGTTAAAACCACCGGACAATCTTTAAATGCATCACAACGGTTCCATTCTTCGACGAAATGCGAAAAGCCAAACTGCTCAAAATCAGTTAATACCGTCACTAAATGCGATAAATAGCGGGTTGCAAGCTCATTCCTATCGAGTGGCAGTTGTAACTGTTGGCTGATATCAGTCCAAGCTTGATCAATTTCCAGCCCTGCTTGCAACGGCATATTTACATTCAAGCCTAAGCCGATAACTAAATGGCACTCCCCACCCGCGGTGGCAATAATTTCAACCAGCACACCGGCAATTTTCTTACCATCAACATAGACATCATTCGGCCATTTCAACTGAGTATTAGCAATGCCTAAATCAGTCAGCGTACGCTCAACGGCAATACCGATCACCAAACTTAAGCCAGATGCGGCTTGAATACCGGCATCAAGGCTCCAGTAAGTACTGGTATAAAGATGGGAGCCATAAGGCGATACCCATTTCTTACCACGACGACCACGGCCAGCAGTTTGATATTCCGCAAAACAACTGTGACCTTTATGCAATAACGCTGCTTTATCCAATAGATGTTGATTAGTCGAACCGAGCACTTGGTGACACTCAACCGTGACGCCACTCCCCTCGGCAATCTGCTGAGCATCAATCAATTGTAAAGGTGATGAAAGCTTATAGCCCTTACCGGTGATCTTGAATATATCTAAGCCGATTGTTTCTAATACCTTAACCTGTTTACTCACGGCCATGCGGCTGACACCTAGGGTTTCACCTAAGGCTTCACCAGAATGAAACTCACCATCAGCAAGTAAACGTATTAACTGTTGTCGTGACGCTGTCATATTAACCATTACACACCTCCGCCAAGTTAGTTTCACCGTCACGTCCAATGAAGCGCACTTCATGCTGTAACTCAACCGCAAAACGCGCCGCCACCGTCGCTTGGATATGTTGCGCAAGCATCACAATATCATGTGCTGTTGCCGTGCCAGTATTGACGATGACTAAGGCCTGCTCGGTATGCACTTGCGCCCCACCTCGCTGATAACCTTTGAGATCACATTGATCAATCAACCAGCCAGCCGCCAATTTAATCTTATCACCCGCAGAATAATGCGGCATGGTTGGGTTGTTCTCGAAAATCACATCAAATTGCGCTTTATTGATGATCGGGTTTTTAAAAAAACTACCCGCATTACCAAGCTTATTCGGATCAGGGAGTTTTTGTTGGCGAGTCAAACAAACCTGCTTAAAGATTGTTAATGCCGATGCATCCGAGCCTAAATTGGCTAGCGGACCATAATTAATTTTAGCTACCCAAGGTTTCGGTAATCTAATACCCACAGCGGTGATCACTGCTTTATCTTTAAGCTCACCTTTGAAAATACTATCACGGTAATCAAATTGGCATTCTGCCGATGTATAACGGCGCACCGTTAAGCTTTCAATATCAAGTACATCGACATAATCGCAGAAATTTTTCAATTCAACGCCATAGGCACCAATATTTTGTACTGGGGCTGCGCCGACAACACCGGGTATCAGGGCTAAATTCTCTAACCCTGCATAGCCTTGCGCCAAGGTCCACTGAACAAATTCATGCCAGTTTTCACCTGCAGCAACATGTAAGCTCACCACGTCATCAATTGATTCATTCACTGTGATACCCGTTAAACAAATACGAATAACCAGTCCATTAAAGTCATCACAAAATAATAAATTACTACCGCCACCAAGAATTAATCGCTGAGGAGCTGGGATAGCTAATGCTAATTTAAGCTCAGCTAAGGTCGTGACGGTGACAAATTGCGCCGCGTAAGCATCAACACCAAAACTGGTGTAAGGTTTTAAATTATGATTTTTTAGTATTTGCATGAAATAATTAGCACTCGTAACGCATGATCCCATGCAGATAGTACCGTGATAATACCGTATCTGTATGCAAAACCGAATAATAAAAGGCAACGAGATGCAGTTTCAGTGGTTAAAGAAAATAGAGAATCCGTTAGTTAAACCTTTTTATAAGCAATATCTGCCTTATTCTCGCCCCAACAAAGCCGAGCATATCGCCGTTTTAAAAGACAACAATAGCAAAGATAAGAATACCATTGTCGCTTGCGCACGTTTACGTCCTATCGGAGAGTTAACGCTACTCACGGGCATGTTAGTGTCTCCCGATTATCGTGGCCAGCAACTCGGTCATCAGTTATTACGCGAGATGCGTACTCACTTCATCACCGGTAAAACCTTTACCTTTGCTTTACCCCACCTTGCCGATTTCTATCATCAGCACGGTTTTGTGCCAACAACGCAGGCACCAAACGACATTCAGCAGCGCTTTTTGGCCTATCAGCAGCAAGGAAAAGCCCTGCTGCTATTAGGCTTTAATGATTCTAATCAAGCTGACATCTGATTATCTTTATAATAATATGAAATTACGTTAAGCTGATCACAGCCCATAATTAGACTAATAGACATCATGACAATTAAAACAGACGAACTTAGAACTACCTATA
Source organism: Moritella sp. F3 (assembly GCF_015082335.1). Lineage (NCBI taxonomy): Bacteria > Pseudomonadati > Pseudomonadota > Gammaproteobacteria > Alteromonadales > Moritellaceae > Moritella > Moritella sp. F3. The sequence continues at coordinate 49,951 of NZ_BLRL01000017.1, forward strand.
TCGATCAGGTGATCACTCCAAGTCAACTGATTAAAGAGTTTCCATTATCTGATAACGCCGCACAGCAACTTATTAATAAACGCCGAGAGATAGAAGCGATTATTGAAGGTAAAGATAAACGCCTGCTGGTTATCATTGGTCCTTGCTCAATTCATGATACTAACGCCGCTTTAGATTACGCCCGTCGTCTAAAACCATTGCAAGAGCAATATAAAGATAGCTTAGTGATTGCAATGCGCGTGTACTTTGAAAAGCCACGTACCATTGTGGGCTGGAAAGGCTTGATCAGCGATCCGGATTTAAACGGTAAATATCAAGCAAACAAAGGTCTACGCTTAGCACGTAAACTATTAGTAGATATTACTGAAATCGGTTTACCAATCGCTACCGAATTCTTAGACATGGTTAACGGCCAATACATCGCCGATTTAATCAGCTGGGGCGCAATCGGTGCTCGTACGACAGAAAGCCAAGTACATCGTGAAATGGCATCTGCTCTATCTTGCCCTGTTGGTTTCAAAAATGGTACTGACGGTAATACGAAAATTGCCATTGATGCAGTACGCGCAGCTCAAGTACCACATATCTTTTACTCACCAGATAAAGATGGCCTAATGACGGTATACCAAACACACGGTAATCCATTTGGTCACGTTATTTTACGTGGTGGTAAAACGCCTAACTATGAGCGTTCGCACATTGATACTGCAACTAACGCCTTAACGGATGCGGGCTTAGCACCTTCAGTTGTGGTAGATTTCAGTCATGGCAACAGCCAAAAGCTTCATACTAATCAGCTACTTGTTGCTGAAGATGTGATGACGCAAATGCGTACTGGCAGCATGCAAATTTCAGGTATTATGGCTGAAAGCTTTATCGAAGAAGGTAATCAAGCTGTCGTAGCAGGCGAGCCTCTCGTTTACGGTAAAAGTATTACTGATGCTTGTATCCACTGGCAAGATACTGAGCAGTTATTAGCTGACCTTGCTCAAGCAGCACGTGATCGTATCGAAATAACAAAATAACGTTATCGAATAGTGAATACCAAAAAGCCGCGTTACTTCATTACTTGAATTAGCGCGGCTTTTTATTATCTTCAATTTACTTAGCTACTGTATATCGAATAGCTTAACAGATGATGCTTTGCAGATCAGCATCGAAACGATTAAGCATATGCGTAGACTGAATACGACGAATAGTGCCCGACTTACCACGGATAACTAAGGTTTCAGTGGTCACTTGGTTGCCTTTACGTTGTACACCTTCAACCAAGTCACCTTTGGTAATACCCGTAGCAGCAAAAATAACATTATCGTTTTTAGCTAATCTATCTAACGGTAAAATTTCGCCTACCACTAAGCCAAGCGCTTCACATCGTGCGATTTCAATCTCACCAGCAGCGCGGTTTTCAGGCGTATCACCTTTCACATCGTGGCGCGCTAATAGTCGCGCTTGCATATTACCGTCCATCGCGCGTATTGCCGCAGCAGATATAACGCCTTCTGGCGCGCCGCCAACACAATACATCATATCAACTTCACTCTCAGGCATGCAGCATAAAATCGACGCTGCAACATCACCATCAGGTAATGCGAATACACGCACACCCATTGCATGCAGCACTTTGATTTTATCGTCATGGCGCGGCTTAGCTAATGTCACGACCGTTAGTTCGCTAATATCTTTATTTAATGCTTTTGCGACATTACGAACATTGTCTTCAAGCGATAAGTTTAAGTCGATAGCGTTTTTAGCATCTGGACCTACAACCAATTTTTCCATATACATGTCAGGCGCTTTTAGAAATGCACCTTTCTCACCGACAGCAAGTACAGCAACAGCATTCGATTGGCCCATCGCAGTCATGCGCGTACCTTCAATCGGATCGACAGCAATATCAACAGCATCAGCGCCAATTATTTTCGTGCCGACTTTCTCACCGATGTAAAGCATTGGCGCTTCATCAATTTCGCCTTCACCAATAACTATTTCACCGTCAATATCTATCTTATTTAGCATCACTCGCATGGCTTCAACAGCAGCACCATCAGCAATATTCTTATCACCACGGCCTAGCCATTTATAACCAGCAAGTGCAGCGGCTTCAACGACGCGGGCGAATTCAATGGCAAGTGTACGTTTCATTTGTTAACTCCTATACATAAGTAGGTAAATTTTAAAGCACTACTTATTTAATTACAATTTGAGAGTCGTTATATTTAAACATCTAATATTTAAGATCATGTTTAAAAATCATATTCAAAGTCATCGCTCCAATACATCAGTATGATGACCTAACTAATAACAACATCTGTTTGTGGGATGCAGCTACACGCCAGTATCTTTTTAGCCTTTTTACCATCATCAGTGAGAGCATGATCAGCAAGTACCCGCACTTCACCCGATTCTAACGTCACACGACAAACGCCACAGTAACCCGCACGACAATTATAAGGGATATTGACGCCATTTTTTTCTGCTTGTTCTAATAATGTCGTTTTGTTATCGCCAATAAAACTAGTATCCCAGCTATCCAATAAGATATTCACCGGTTTGCCCGGCGTCTCTGAATGTTTATGATCGCCAAAACTTTCAGTAAATTGCTGTTCAGCAGGTACATCAAGCGCCGTTAATGCCGACGTCATCGTGGCCATAAATGCTTCAGGGCCACAAACATACACAGAGCGATCACTAATATCACGTACCACATCAGCGAGCATTTGCTGATCAATACGCCCTCTCAACCCAGTCCAAGCACTTTGGCTCGTTTCAGCAGTCAAAGTGAGTACCAAGCGCATATTTGTATGTTGGCGAGTGAGTAACTGCAATTCATCAAGGGCGATCAAGTCTACTGCTGTTTTGGCACTGTAAAAGAAGACAATGTCTTTATCACACTCAGTATCGGCATAATAACGCGCCATCGACAACATAGGAGTGATACCACTGCCCGCTGACAGTAATAGCAATTTTTGCGTTGTCGCGGTAAAGGCATGAAAAGGCCCGCGCGGTGATGACGCGCCTAAGCGGCCGCCAACCGTTAAATTATCATTCAACCAATTTGATGCTTTACCTTCTGTTACCCGCTTGACGGTAATCGCTAACAAATCAGGTCGGCTTGGCGAAGATGACAAAGTATAGTTGCGCATCACCAGATCTTGACCAATTTTTAGATTGAGCGTAATAAACTGGCCCGGTTTGTAATTCAATAATGCCGCAGGTTCAACGCGAAAACGAAATGTTTTAGTATCAGGTGTTTCATCAATAACCGCGACACAACACAATTGCCTTGTTTCGCCTTTGCCCCATAAGGTTTTAGCTTGCTGCTGGGCAGGATGTTTGACTACCGGCTTGGCTGCTGATGCCATGGGTTGCTGTTTAGGACGATTATCAGCATAAAACTTAGGTTCATGATACTCCAAAACTTCGACGCTATCGCCAAGCTTAATCTCCGCATCATTATGACTAATTAAATTTTGACCAAAATCAATCCGGCCCTCGCTATCTTTGCGGAATAAATTTAATGTTTGTAACGGTTCTTTATCATCCGCAAAATTGATTTCGCCTGGGGGCAGTGTCGTAAAAATACAGCGTTCACAAGCTTTAACTAATTCAAATTCAGCATCACCTATTTTTATCCGTTTCCAAGTATCTTCAGCAAAAGGTTCGCAACCTGTCACGACTAAATTGGTTCTAAATTGGCGCATATCAATCGGTCTGGCGGTACTACGATTCAATTCATCAAGTGACGCTTGCGAGATTAATAACAGCGGGAAACCATCAGCAAAGCCAACTTGTTTATCAAAATTAGCGACTTTGCGTGACGACTCCTCACCGAAATAAAGTAACTGACATGCCACGCCGAGGAATTTAGTTAACCACAGGTTCATTTCCTCACTACAGCGCTGACCTTTAATGCATGAGTCCCAAACCGTTACATCAGTATAATCTTGCTGGAGTTCTTTAAATGTGAGGGCTACCGGCGGCATTTTCGGCGCAGAAAGCATGATACCTTGAGAGGACACTTCAATCTTGATGGTCGATATTTTAGGTTGTGTTCGACCGGTAATAAATTGTCCTTGCATGTCACTAATCATAAAGCGACGGTCATGCTCCAAGCCCATTTCACTCACATGTGATTGGGTTAAGTTAATTGCTTTTGCAGACTTTAATGGATAAATAGTCAATCCAGATAGATTTATTTTAGTCACGAATTAATTCCCTTACTGTAACGACGCTTGCACTTTCAGATGCCGCTCATGCAACTGAAAGTGCAATAAAATACTGAGCAAGATAATAGCTTACAATAATAACGCCATAAGCACTATGGAACTGTTTTTTAAATCGATCGAATGCCAGTGTCGCATCTGAAAACAAAAACACAATGGCACCAATAAAGGCATACAGGCTGGCTGAACTCTCTAGATTAAAGTAACGCTCACCACTGACCCAGGCCATCACCACAATAATACTCATATACACCAAGACTGGTGCTTTCATTTCCGCGAGAGAGGACCACAATATGGTTAAATACAATATTGCGATAATCATTAAAGGCGCGATCAACGTCCAGGTATAAGTCATCTCAAACTGCATAGAAAAAGCAACGATGTAAGCTACATGGGCGACTAAAAAACTTAATAAGCCGGGGATAAATCGATCTTTGGGGAGCATCAGGAAGATGTCACCTAAGGTCGACAACAACAGCCCCAGTAAGATAAACCAAACATAATCACTGAGCGCTGGGGATAGATGCCAACATAACGCCACAATAGCGAGTGTAGTGACAGGCTTGAATACATAGAACAACCACTTTTGCTCTTTATAAGCGCCATATAAATGCAGTAAAGCACACACAAAGATACCCAGCGTACTTGTTATTAGCGTCGTTGTAACGTCCATTTTGACTCTTCCATCGTATTGAATAAATGCTCAATACTGAGTCATTTTCATCGCTATATACAAGTATTAAAACGCTATAACTGTGCGCAAGTTAACAATTATATACATAACAACCTGTAATATTAATGAAATGGTAGACAGAAATTAGCGAATTAGACTAGTTTATTCACTCATAAAGCGGCTAATAAACACTGATGGAGATTATTATCATGGAACAGCAACAAGCATTACAAAATCACCTTATCGCTATTGAAATGTATATTTGCCACTTAGGTAAAACATTTGAAGAAGCGTGTGAGGAACTGAACCTAGATATTACTGATCAACTTGCGCTAAAAAGCATGATGGTAGCCTAACCTAGCGCCACTTTATTATTTACCGATAGTGATCATTATTTGCTAACAGTAACTAAAGCCTAACCGTTACTCTTCGCTCGCCACATTATATTTTTTGTTAATTGGCTGCACGACATTCGCTTGTGATGCACCAAAGCCTAATACCCTCACGCTTTCATCAGTCAAAGCCTGCTTAGAGATCGGCTTGCTAATACAGCCCTCTATTGCTGCTTGTTCGTATTTGCCAAGGTTAAATTCAAACGGCTCCTCGGTTAGCGCTATGATGGGTGTTTTCTTATTACTTGAATCGCCAGACCGGATCAATTTGATTGTTGCCAAAGCATCTTCACCGTGCACTTGCATATAAATAAGATCAAATTGATGTGTTTGAACCAGCTCTAAACTCTCGATTCCCGAATTGGCGGTCACAACCTGCATATGCAATTGATTTAGAGTCTGCTGTAACACAACACGATTAATTTTATGATTTTCGACCAGCAAAACCTTAAGGCCGATTAATTTAGCTAATACCAGATCACTGCGCCCAACAATATGCTGAGCCCGTAAAGGGTAAACACGCGGCAGGCTCAGATTGATCGTGAATTTGGCGCCTTCGCCTAACGTACTATCAACCTGTAGTGTCCCCTGCATTAAATTAATCAATCGCGAACAAATGACCAAACTTAATCCTCCGCTAGGTACCTCACTGGTTTTATGGGGATGTGATAAATCATCGGCATCAAATAGGCGTGATAATTTGGTCACCGGTATACCAATACCGGTATCATTAACAGTAAAGACAAGGTCTGTCAGTTCAGGGTTATCACCATTGATACCACGCACTTGCAATTCAACAAAACCACGGTCAGTAAATTTCAATGCATTCACAACTAAATTGACCAGAACCTGTTGTAGTCGAGTCGGATCTCCAATATAAAATCGATGTAAATCTTCAGGATAATCCAGACTAAAACGGACGCGTAAATTATGATGCGCCAAGGGACGCAGAGATGTATATACCTGATCAAGAATTTCTAACAAGTCAAAGCATTCCTCGCTTAACTCTAAATTACCAGATTCTATTTTTGAATAATCAGCAACATTGTTCAACAGCATCAACATGTGACTTGCTGATTGCTTCATTAATTTTAAATATTCTACTGATTTCGTATTTTGTGGCATTTCACATAGCAACTCCGCTGTACCCAAAATACTGCTTAAAGGCGTTCTAATATCATTACTTAAACTATCGACAAACTGCTGCTTAGTTTGCCCTGAAAACGGTTTATTTACCTGCGCGAGTGCTGATTTCTCAAGCTCTTTGTTCAGTAAATTAATTAATCCATCGAGCTCTACATAAGGAGAGCACAAAGAGGTTGTATGATTTTCTTTCTCATCAATGGCTTGCTGACATCCAGCTTGCAGCATTGCCAATGGCTTTTTGACCAGTCTATTCATGACCAGTTTCGAGATGAACAAGCACATGAGCAATAATGGGAGGGTGATCCATAATAAATTAAGCTTTAGTGACGTTAATGCGGCAACTTGTGCTGGGTTAACTTGTTGGCTTGTTACCTCTACAGCGATAAACATCCCCGTCACCATTATCACTAACATAAATAATAATAATGTGCGTATTTTGTTATATAAGGAATACTGTAACACTACCTTATTTAAATCGACCTTGATTGCTCGCATAACCCATATATCCTTATTACTTGCTATGTAATAAATTTAGTTAACATTAAAAAAATTGCCTAACTATCTAATATATTTTCGCTTTAATTCAATGAACAACGGCTTTTAAAGAGGATAATGGTTTATTTCTGCTAGTCAGTTCTATTTATGCTGTACAATAGTAAACATCGACTAGAAAAATGTGGTTGGAATTTTGGCTATGCTCCTATATAGTTCCTGCCCCAGAAATGCTTTCTAGCAATTATATTTATTCAATTCTATTTAAGAGGTAGCTTCTTTGCGCTTTCAAGATTTCGGTATCGATCCACGTTTAATCAGTTCAATCAAACATTTAGGATTTGAACAAGCAACAGAGGTGCAGGAAGCAGCTATCCCACTTATTTTAGGTGGCTGTGACATCATGGCTACATCGCAAACGGGTAGTGGTAAAACTATCGCTTACGGTCTGCCAATATTACAGCGTATGTTAAAGCAACGTCGTTTCGAACACCGCGCAGTACGTGCCGTGATCTTAGCGCCAACACGTGAACTTGCAATCCAAGTACATGCCAACATGAAACACCTGGGCATGAGCTTAGATTATCAAATCCAATTAATTATTGGTCGTGAGTCATTCCAGCATCAAGAAAAACTGCTGCGTAAAAACCCTGAAGTATTAATTGCAACACCGGGTCGTCTACTTGATCATATTCGTGAAAAATCAATTTCACTTGAGCACTTAGAATTCCTTGTGTTAGATGAAGCTGACCGTATGTTAGACATGGGTTTCCGTGATGACGTATCTGCAATTTCAAACAGTGCGCCAAACGTAAAACGTCAAACAATGTTGTTCTCTGCAACACTAGAACACGTTGATGTTGCCAATATTTGTAACCAAGTATTACGTGCGCCAGAACGTATTGAGATTAATCGCTCAAACGATCAACATGAAAAAATTGAACAGCGTCTGCATTTTTCTGACAACCTAACACACAAAGAAGAACAATTAGTTCATCTTGCAAAAACTGAAGATTATCGCCAACTGTTAGTCTTTACTGCGACGAAGTCAGATACAGAACGTCTAGCAAAACTATTAGTAGATAACGGTATTGATGCCACATCTATTAACGGTGACATGTTACAAAATCAACGTAAACGTACGCTAGAAGATTTCCGTCGTGGCCGTGTTGAAGTATTGGTTGCAACAGATGTTGCTGCACGTGGTCTTGATATTCGTACGTTAAGCCATGTGATCAACTTTGATTTACCAATTAACCCAGAAGACTTTATTCACCGAACTGGTCGAACTGGTCGTGCTGGCGCAAGCGGTATTGCTATCTCACTCGTAAGCCCGAAAGATTGGACTTCATTTGGTAAGATCGAAAGCTACTTAAAAGTAAAACTGCCTTGCACTATGCTAGAAGGTTTTGAAGCTAAATTTAAAGGTCTTAAACCAAAGCCAGCGAAGAAACGTTTACCTGCAAGTAATAAAGGTCGCCCAACGAAGCTGACGCGTAAAGGTGATAAGAATGCACCGACGCACAAGCAGAATACTGCGCCGAAACAAGACAAGAAACAATCAATGCGCGATTCAATGGCAAGTGCCGTAGATAGCGGTTTCGCACCGATGAAGAGAAAGCCAAGAGCTGAAATCATCGACGATGGTCGCGAAGAAGATTAATCCTAAAAACCTGCTCCCGAGCAGGTTTTTTTATTTATACTGGTTGATTCTTTTTGTTTATACTGTTTTATAAAGAAACGTATAACACAGTTAAGCTCACGGGAGAGCAACCATGGCAGGATTAAGTTTAATCGCCCTACTCGATGATATCGCATCAGTATTGGATGATGTCGCACTGATGACAAAAGTCGCTGCAAAGAAGACGGCTGGCGTGTTAGGTGATGATCTGGCGCTCAATGCCCAACAAGTATCTGGCGTCAGTGCCGAACGGGAATTACCCGTGGTTTGGAAAGTCGCGAAAGGATCTTTCAAGAACAAAGCGATTTTAGTACCCGCCGCGCTCCTCATTAGCGCGATTGCCCCTTGGTTAATTACCCCACTTTTACTTATCGGTGGCTTATTTTTATGCTTTGAAGGTGCCGAGAAACTGCATCATGCTAAGTCAGCAACCGAGCATGAAAATAATACTGACGATGATTCCTTAGCCGGATTATCCGTTGAAGAATTCGAAAATCAAAAAGTCAAAGGCGCTATTCGTACCGATTTCATCTTATCCGCCGAGATTATTGTGATCGCGCTGGGCACAGTACAAATTGAATCATTAGCCACCCAGTTAACCGTGGTCAGTTTGATCGCTCTGCTCATGACTATTGGTGTTTATGGCTTGGTCGCGGGTATCGTCAAAATGGATGATGTGGGTTTATATCTCGTTAATAACAGCCGAGTAAAAACGCTGAAACACTATTTAGGTAATGGCTTACTTACTTTTGCACCCAAGTTAATGCGCTCATTAGCCGTAATCGGCACGGTTGCGATGTTCTTAGTCGGTGGCAGTATCGTGTTGCACAGTATTCCGGGCTCTCATGATGTGGTTCATTCGCTACTAACGATGCTACCAGAAGCATTATCACAAAACGTGATAGTCAGTACTGTTGCACCGATTGCGGTCGATGGCTTAGTCGGATTGTTGGCTGGTTTTATTGTGCTGTTGGTTGTCAGTGGTGTACAAAAATTAAGAATCTGATTAGGAACATTTTTAATGGTAGTTGTTAAGGTAATAATGACCTTAACAACTACTGAATAACACAGCTTCATTGTACGGCGTCGTTACTCATTGGTTTTATCTAATCGACTACCTAACACCAAACTTCAGGTTTAATGCTAATACTTGTTTCGCCAGATAACACTTGAATATCGCCATCCTGGATCATCAATTGTAGCTCCATATTACGGCTATATAGCTTTTCCATTTGCTCGGCAGTTTCATCATTAATATATTGAATTGATAAATTATCAGCACTGTATTTAATCTTCTTAAACCACAATCCTGCGCTGCGGCCGCCATACGTATAGATTGTCGCTTTCTGTGCTTGATTACAGGCTTTCTTCAAACGTTTATCCGATGGTTGGCCTAAATCAATCCATTGCTCGATCACGCCGATATCCGATTTAAACCAAATATCCGGTTCTTCATCTTCACCTAGACCTTTAGTAAAGCTCAAGCGTGCCTCTGCATCCACGTTTAGCATCCAGGCTAATAAGCGTAGCATTAGACGGTTATCGTTCTCTGAAGGATGTTGCGCAAGGGTTAGTGGGATATCATTAAGATAGACATGATTGTCGAGATCAACAATAGATACTTTTGCTTTTAAAATCGTTGCCGTTAAAGCCATGGGATTCACTAGTAAAGGGGATATGACAGGCATGATACACCAGTCTTTAAGGCAAGAAAGCTTAAGGTAAAAAAAAAGCCTAATAATCGCATATTGCTTTCACAACATGCGGCTTACTAAGCTTAATCAACAAGTGTTAATTAATGTATCGTTACATCATTAAACAACTTCTTTTGGACCACCAAATGAGTTAACAGCGGGTGCTTTGCCTTTGAACTTCTCAAATTCAACCTGACATGTATTCGCAGACGTTGCTTGCGCAAGTTCCGAAGAACCGATATCGATTGTTAGGTTGTTTGGATCGCCATAAGTACAAAGTGAACCGATGCTTTCGTCTTCAGGACCATACCAAGCACCCTCTTCGATACGAATAACATTCACAGGGTAGTTATCATCAACTACAGCACCCGCTAACAACTGACCACGGTCATTGAATACACGGACGATGTCGCCATCTTTAATACCACGTTTTTTCGCATCTGCAGAGTTCATGTAAACAGGCTCACGACCTTGCACTGAATAGGTTGCACGGAGCGACTCTGATTCACACATTTGTGAATGCAGGCGTTTATTCGGGTGACAAGATTGCATCCATACTGGGAATTCATCTGATTTTGGACCACCGTGTGAACGTTCTGTTTTCTCGAACCACATTGGGTGACCTTTACAGTGCTCATAACCAAAACGCGCAATCTTACGGCTATAGATTTCAATAAAGCCAGAAGGTGTGCCCAGTGCGTTAACTTCAGGATCTTCACGGAAGTCAGCATGGCGCGTCCAGTTTTCACCGTCACCGAAGTGGAAGTAACCTTCTTCCCAGAATTCATGGAAGTCAGGCATATCCCATTTACCGGCATTTGCTGTTTTAGATTCGTTATAAAGCTGCTCTAACCACTGCACTTCACTCTTACCTTGAGTATAGTCTTTACTCTTGCCCCAACGTTTCGTTAGTTCAGTAAAGATCTGAAAGTCAGTTTTAGATTGGAATAGTGGGTCAACTAGCTTTTTCATACCCAATAAACCTTTCGCGCGGTATGAACCATAAATATCTAAATCGTTACGTTCGTATTGCGTACAAGCAGGTAGCACGATATCAGAGAAACGACACGTTGCAGTCCAGTTGTAATCAATCGCAATCACAGTTTCCAGTTTTTGGAATGCTGCTTTCATGTTGTTACGATCTTGATGACGATGCCAAGGATTACAACCCGTGAATACCATCATTTTGATATCAGGGAAGGTGATTTTTGAGCCATTGGCATCAATCACTTTACCTGGATTTTGTAGTGCATCAACAAAACGCGCTACAGGGATCGTTGAGCTTGCGCCTTTAAAATCTTTGCTTGTATGGCGGATTGGCTTGCCTGAATCAGGATTACGTGGGAATGCACCCGCGCCAACTGCACCTGAAGTAGGTACACCAATTGAGCTATAGTGATGACCATAACTAATACCGCCACCAGGTAGGCCAATTTGACCTATCATTGTCGCTAATACAGCGCCCATCCAATATGGTTGCTCACCATGTTGTTGACGTTGAATTGACCAACCAAATAAGAATTGCGTACGGCCATTGGTAATTAAACGGGCAAAATCACGAATTTCATCAGCAGGTACACCACAGATTTCACTCGCCCATTCAGGTGTTTTCTCAACTTTATCTTCAGTTTCACCTTGCACATATTTCAAGAATTCATCGAAGCCAAGTGCATAAGTATCAATGAATTTCTTATCATGCAGATCTTCTTTTACCATAGTATGTGCTACAGCAAGCATGAAAGGTACATCAGTATGTGGGTTGATGTATCTGTGTTCATTACCCAAATAGTTTTGCGTTTTGTTCTTCACAGGATCAACACTGATCACGCGAATTTTCTTCTCTGCAACTTTGTCTTTTAGCGCTTCAAGGTATTCAAAGCTATCATGTGTTTCACAGTTCCAACCTACTTGTAGGTTTTTCACTGGATCCGTTGCCCATAAGATAATTGTTTTACTGTTATCTAGGATTAACGGCCATGATGTACCTGGTGCATATACTTCTGTCGAGCCAAGTACGTAAGGCAGAATTGTTTGACCAGCACCCGTTGAGTAATCACCCACATCTTTTACTGACGCGCCATGCATTGCGATCGCACGAGCCATATGGCTACCACAGCTGTGTAATTGACCTGTTGCACGCCAACCGTTAGCACCAGTATGTAGACCAGATGGGCCATACGTATTTTGAACACGCTCTAATTCTTCATAGAACATGTCTAATGCTTGATCCCAAGTAACACGAATAAAGCGGTTATCACCACGTTGTGTTGTGTCACTCTTCTCACGGTTTAGATACCAATCTAAACGTACCATAGGGTAGCGAACGCGAGATGGGCTATAGATAATACCTTCAATGCCTTGCAGCATATCAGTTGGATATTTATCTAATTCAAAGGCTTTAACTTCAGTAACTTTACCGCCATGGATTTTTGCACGGAACGCACCCCAGTGCGAACCAGTTAGTTTCCATTCAGCACGCTCAGCCATCGTCGCCGCACTTGCAGTTTTTGGTGCTAATAAACTAGGACCAATTACAGCAACAGCTGATGTCGCCATCACCCCCTTTAAAAAGGAGCGACGACTTACTGATACATTTTCTTTATTAGACTTTTTGTCTCTATTAAACATAGTCATACTTCTCTTTGAATTAGTGAGCATCTTTGCTGTAATCAGATGAATGGTTTTGTAGATACTTCAAGATAACATCATGTGTATCACCATCTAAGTTCACAAAACCTTGCATGCCGGCAAACATACCAACCCAAGTATTTGCATCAAAATGCGCTTCAGCTGGTTGGGTATGACAAACACTACATGTTGTTTGGTAAGCGCCTTTCGCATAATCCCAAATATTTTGTAGGTTTTCTTCATAACCTTTTTTATCAACCCATAGCGTGAACGTTACTTGTTCCCAAGGTAGACCAGTTAAATCATCTTCTCGTTTATCACCACGAACGAATAGTGACTCATCTTGCGAAGCTTCTTTTGATAGTGTTGCTTGAACAATGTTTTTCGCAAAATCAAAGTACAATACACGACCGTAACCTTTGGCTTTATGCCAAGTCACTAATTCAACTTCTAGGCGATCACCAGACTCTGCAATCACTTTAAACTTCGTCGCAGGCGTTAATACACCGAGGTACTCAGTTTCTTTATCATCTTTATAAAGCGGCGTTTGTACAAGAGAGTAGTACTCTTTACCAATTTCAAATGAGTGACCTTCAAGGTTTTTCGCCATTTTGCCTAGTTCACTGATAGCAGTGGTATCCATTTCTGGTAAATGGTGAGCAATACCTTTATGGCAATCAAGACAAGATTGATCTCGCTCTGCAGCGCCACGCATTTGCACCTGTGCCTTTTCAGACATCTTGGTGAAATCCATGCTCTTATAGTCATGGCAGTTACGGCATTCTAAAGAACCATTGGCTTTAAATCGCGCCCATTCGTTTTGTGCTAAATGCAAACGTTTCGACTCAAATTTCTCTTTGGTATCGACGGTACCAAGTAACCAACCAAATACGTCTTTACTCGCACGTGCTTTTGCAGCAATTTTATTCTGCCAGCGATGTGGAACATGACAATCAGGACAAGTAGCACGCACACCACTTCGATTAGACCAATGGATCGTGCTTTGAATTTCTTGGTAGTTATTCTCTTTCATACTATGACAAGAAATACAGAATGCTTCCGTGTTAGTTGCTTCTAGTGCAGTATTGAAACCACCCCAAAAAATAACACCAGCAAGGAAAGCACCACAAGTAATAATACCTAAAGAGATATGTTTACTTGGTTTGCTGAAAACGCTCCAAGAACGAGCGATCATAGAAAATAATTTTTTCATTATAGTAATACCTAGATAATGATTAGTTGAGTAATTTGATTAATGTGTTGGTAAGCCAAAAAGGATATGACTCATCCAAATGACAAAACCATAACCAAATACACTAACAGTTGCGATAATTGGGAATAAGAAGACTGTTAGGAAAACAAATAGTTTCCACTCACCTTTTTTCTCAACTTTCTCGGCCTCTATATTACTTGTTTGCTGTTTCATCTAAAATTCCTGCAGAAATGATGATCTCTAGATTAGAGTTTAGGATAGTGTAAAGTAAGGTCAAGTAAGATAAATTGCAACAGATCAAAGAAAATATTATTTACTAAAGTATTTACAAAGTAATAGTTAATATAAGGGGGGGGGAATAACGTTTTATGAGGATAATAACGTTATTTCCATCTCTGTTTTAGCAGAAAGATCATTAAGGCAGCATATATAATAGGTTCAATCCAGCCAGATTTAACCGAAAGGTAATAATGTAGTGGTGTTAATAGCGCAGCCAAGTAAATAAAATTGTGTAATTTTTGCCAATTGCGCTGCATTTTACGACGCACGTACATCGGCGACGTTAACGCGAGCAGAAATAAAATCACAAACGCGATCATGCCAAGCCAAATGTATGGCCTTTTTACCAGTTCTTGGAGTAGTAAGACGATATCCCACCCTAAGTCTAACCAGGCAAACGCAATTAAATGCAGACTTGCATAGAAGAAACAATACAAACCAATAAGACGACGTGTCGAGATCAACAAACCTTCTTTATAGCGCTTTGCTAAAGGTGAGATAACTAATGTTAATACTAATAAATTTAACGCGCCCTTACCTAAAAAATGGATCACGGCTTGCACTGGGTCGCCGCCCAATGCATCAGCATCAATTGCCAACCCAAGATATACCAGCGGCATCATAGCCAGTACATGAATATAGGCCTTAAGATAAGGCACTCGTTTGTAGGTTAGCACAGGCATAATTAGATGTACCTCTTCAGATCCATTCCTTGGTATAAGCTCGCCACTTCTTCAGCATAACCATTGAACGGTAATGTTTTAATACGCTTAGAGCTGAAAATACTACCATTACCGATACGACGTTCTGATGCTTGACTCCAACGCGGATGATCAACAGCAGGATTAACATTGGCATAAAAACCATATTCTCGAGGTGCAAGACGATTCCAGGTCGTTGGCGGTTCTTTTTCTAACAGATGGATTTTAACAATTGATTTAATGCCTTTGAAACCATATTTCCATGGCACAACCAAACGGATTGGCGCACCATTTTGCGGCGCAAGGGTTTTACCAAATGTACCAACAGACAGCATTGTGAGCGGATGCATCGCTTCATCCATGCGTAACCCTTCGACATATGGCCAATCGAGACTACCGCCAAGATATGACGATGCTTGACCAGGCATTTGTTGCGGATCATATAAGGTTTCAAACGCGACATATTTGGCTTTTGAAGTCGGATTGGCTTTTTTAATAATTTCCGCTAACGAAAAACCTGTCCACGGGATCACCATCGACCACGCCTCAACACAGCGCATACGATAAATACGCTCTTCCAAATCGGCGACTTTAAATAAATCGTCATATCCGAGGGTAATTTCTTTTTCAACAGCGCCAGTGATGGTTAACGTCCACGGTTCGACTTTAAAGTCCTGGGCATTTTTTTGCGGGTCAGTTTTAGCTGTGCCAAATTCGTAAAAATTATTATGTGAAAGCACTTTTTTCTCTGGCGTCCAGATCTCACCATTAGCATAATCTTTACTGCCGGTTAAAGTCAGGGGCGATTGTGCAAATGCCTGGCTATTGGCTTTACTCTTATCGCCAGAAAAAATATCAAAGATGCTAGCTTGCGCTGGACTTGCTGCGGCCAAACCAACGCCAGCTAGGCCTAATTGTTTGAGGAATTGTCGACGTTGCTGATAAACCGGTTCGGCAACGACATCATTTTCATTTACTTGCAATTTATTTTTAGACTTAATTATCATTCCGTTACCTACTTGGTTAACTGCCTATGACGTAATCATGGTCTATTTAAGCAATTTGTTCATCACAGAATTATCACAATACCGGCACAATTTACTCTAAATGCAACACAGCCTTATTTAAATACAGTATAAGTGCTCAGTTTTCGGTTATGATTTTTTGTAAGTCCGCTTTTTAGCTGGTTTTTTCTTGAAGCGACCACCAGCAGGTTTACCACTAGAGAGACCGCGTAAGCCATCCGGTAATGTTGATTTAGCCTGCTCAATCATGCCTGATAATTGCTGTAATAGGCCGCCCATGAAATGCTGATAACTTGCTTCTTTTTTACTAATACCATCAAGTACCGACTCCCATTGCGCAGTCATATCCGGTAATGTCGCTGATTCAGGTAACGCATTAATCAAGCCTTTGCCTGCGTCAGTAGCTAAAATCAGTTTGTTATTACGCACTAAGAAATTACGTCTGAATAACAACTCAATAATCCCTGCTCGCGTGGCCTCCGTACCCAGGCCATCGGTGTCTTTTAAGATCCTACGGATATCACTGTCTTGTACATAACGAGAGATACCCGTCATCGCTGCAAGTAAGGTTGCATCACTGAAATGTTTTGGCGGCTGAGTTTGCTTTTCAATACATTCAGCCCGCTGACATAACACTTGCTCGCCTTTTTGGATCGTGGGTAGCTGCGCAGCTAATTCTTTTTCAGCTTCTGTTTGCTTGGTATTACCCGCCGATGATTTAGGGAATAATACTTTCCAGCCCTGCTTCAATGTCATTTTTGCTTTGGCAATAAACAGTCCACCAGCAATGGTGATTTCAGCCACTGTATCGGCATATTCATAAGCCGGATAAAACTGACACAGATATTGCCTCGCAACTAATTCATAAATATTCTTTTCACTGCTATTGAGTCGATCAACATTGCTGCTTTTTTCGGTCGGGATAATGGCATGATGCGCTTCTACCTTGCTATCGTTCCACGCTTTGCTGCGTAAACTCTGATCGGCATTTACCGCGGCTTGATTTAATGCGCTACTCGTATTGGCTATCGCCTTAATCACACTGCTACGATGGGCATAATGTTCTTTGGGTAAATAACGGCTATCGGAACGTGGGTAAGTAATCAGTTTATGACGCTCGTACAACGCTTGGCAGGTGTCTAATACTTGCTGCGCGCTCATACCAAAACGCTTAGCCCCGTCAATTTGCAATGACGATAAATTGTAAGGTAATGGCGCTGCTTGTTGTTTGTTTTTCTTTTCCAGCTTGGTCACTTCGCCCATTTTCCCCTGGACACGACTGACAACATTTTCAGCCAGTTTCTTCACTAACACCCGGCCATCTTCATCCATATATGGACGACAAGCTTCGCTCGGTTTCCATTTGGCTGTGAACGTTTCTTGTTGCTGGGTTTGTAGATGCGCGAGTACTTCATAGAAAGGCTTACTGACAAAATTGGCGATCTCGATATCACGTCGAACAACTAAGCCTAAGATCGGCGTTTGTACTCGCCCGACTGACAAGACACCTTGGTAACCGACTTTTTGGCCTTGTAAGGTATAAGCACGGGTCATGTTCATACCATAGAGCCAATCCGCTCGCGAGCGTGCTAATGCTGATACAGATAAGGGGATATAGTCACTGTTAGGCTGCAGGTTATTCAACGCCTTTGTTACGGCTGCCGGATTAAGATCGCTAATGAGCAAACGCTGGGCGGTATTTTTCTTTTTCGCTGGGGTTTTCAGAAATTCAATCACTTCATCGACCAGTAGCTGCCCTTCTCTGTCGGGATCACCCGCATGCACAAGACTCGTCGCCTTTTTAACTAATCCTCTTAATACGGTCAGCTGTTTACTGGTATTAGGTTTCTTCTTTAATTGCCAAGTCTCAGGCACGATTGGTAGGTGTTCTAAACGCCATTTTTTATAAACGTCATCGTAGGCGTCAGGCTCAGCCTGTTCGAGTAAGTGACCAATACACCAAGACACGACATCGCCATTACCCACCTCAATATAACCTTGCTGTTTCTTATGCGGTTTTGGTAATACGTCGGCAATAGCACGACCAAGGCTGGGTTTTTCGGCAATATAAAGTTTCATGATATTAGCAATTGTAGACTGTATGAATAAACAGTTAATGTAGCTAATTTTGCAGTGTAAGTCTATGACTTAAAAATGAGGAGGTAACAAGAGTAGATTAACGTATTAGGTAAAGGTAGATACGTTAATCTATTAAATTAAGCGATTATTAAGCAAGTAGCATCGCTAAATTAAACGATTGCGCGGCTTAAGTATTCAACTAACGCTTCTGATAAGTTCAGCCACTCATCTTCAGGAACATAAGCGCTTGGATCGTTTTCATCATATTCGCCGAACTCTTCCCAATAAACTTCACGTACTGCACAAGCGAAGTCATTGTTTAACTCAGCCATGTCGGCAATACTACCAAACCAAACAATATGGCGTAGATCAATAGTTAACTCGTTAACGTGTTCAATCCACTCTTCATCTGAATTTGTCTGTGCTTGTAATACTTTAAATCGTTGCTTTGCAGCAAACACTAACTCGCCATCCATCTCGCCTGTATCCGCGAGGATAGCCAAATACTCGTCATAAATAAACTCGATAGCTTCTTCACGGCCATTACACCAGTGTAGCTTAGTGCCTCTGCTACCTAATACTGATGCATTGTAAGAATCGTCAATATGCACGATAGCCCAGCTATCTATAAATTTACTCATGGTTTTCTCTTTAGTTTATGTAACGACAGATTATCAATCGCTATTATAACCGAAAATAGTTACGCTTGTATCTAACTTGATATACAGGCAATTGATATGAGCAAAGATACACTACCTAAAATAGCGATCATCGGCGCTGGCTGGTTAGGAAAACCATTAGCACAACAACTATTATCACAACATTACCCGCTGACGGTAAGTTGCAGCCATACAGACAAAGCCGCAAGTTTAACAATAGCAGGAATACCAGCAGTGGGCGCGACCCTTGCCGAAGAGCCTCAAGGAGATTGGCAGGGTTTATTAGCCAATAAAGATATTGCGATTTGCCTACTCCCTGCTAGCCGAGGTAATCATGTAAAAAGTCCCTTGGCAACGCAAATAAAGCAATTACTGCTCATGTTAAAACAATATAACGTGGGTAAATTTATTTTTGTCAGCTCTACCAGTATTTATCAAAAAACCAATAATACGCTAGCAGAAGCGGCGCCATTAAACCCGAGCAGTACCGTGTATGCAGCAGAACAATTGATACAACAGCAACGGGATATTGAGTACACCATTATCCGTTTTGCCGGACTTATTAGCGAAGATCGAAATCCAACGCGTAGCTTATCGAAGAAAAGTGCTAGCGGACATATCTTTGATGCAGGTCTGTCACCAGTAAATTTAATCCATCAAAACGATGCAATTGGTGTCATTCAACAAGTGATAAAACAACAGTGTTGGGGAGAAATATTTAATGCCTGTAGCGATCTACACGAGAGCAGAGAAGCATTTTATCAACAGGGCGCGATACAACTCGGCATTACCATACCAACATTCACCATTGATAACAGTAAACCAGATTGCATCATTGCCAATGATAAATTAAAGCAGCAGCTAAACTATCAATTCAAACATAACTCAGCTACAGATTTAGTAATTTAGGCTTTGGCATTTGACTTGGCTTGATGCTGTCAACAAGATAAAGAGACATAAGAATAGGGTGGCGTAGCCAAATTCGAGCGCGTCCCCAACGGTAAATAGTCTTTACTTGCTTAGATACAACGGGGGTATAGCATACTGCCGTACAGGTTGCGCAGGTTGGTTTCTCTGTACCACTCTCACAAAATGCCAATTTACGTGCCGTCATTTGTTGTAGACGATCGCACTCTCGACACACTTTACCTTGATAAACATGATGTTGTTTACAATACATAGTGATCATTGCATTTTGCAGGCGCATTTCACGTTTTAAGCGTGGATGCGCTAAGATTTCAGTGACTGTTTTCATCGTATATCTATTCTATTTATGAGCAAATCAACATAACTATCAAGCAAGTTAAAGTATCACTAAACAATAGAATTAATCTTGTATAAATTCAGAAGAGCGCAATTAGAACAGCAAAAATATCGAACTGCAAGACAAAAAATTTGATGCGTTTAGTTTGCATTCGTTTTTGCCTTGCCTCTCCGATCACGTCATCATGACATAAAAAACGGTCTTAATTATTGCCCAGCTTGCGTTAATCCGACCGTAACAGCCTCTTTCGTTAACAGCTCTGGTAATAACTTCCCCTGTGGCAATGCCGGACCAAATACCTGATTAAAGGGAATAGCATAACGTCCATGGCGTTTTAGATAAGTCTCAATCTGCTTATCAGGTTTTGTCCAATCGCCTTTCATCGCCACCACATTATCCGCATTTAACCGTTTGATAATATCACTACGTTGCAATACTGCGCGCTCATTCACCACGCAGGTAATACACCAATCCGCTGTAATATCGATGAACACTGTTTTTCCTTCCGCGATATAGTCAGCAATTTTTTCAGGCTCAAATGCTTGCCACTGTATTGTAGAGGTTGAGGTCGACGCCACATTATCACCCGTGAGGTCAGCTACCGATGCAGGAGCCCAAATAATGGTGTTGGCTAACAACAAGTACACAGTAAACGTGGTGACTAAAGTACGAGGGCCAGGTTTAACGATCAGTAATATCACCATGGCGCAAATTATCAAACTGAATAGAGTCCATAGCAACATCGTTAAATGCGCTTGTAACAACCAAACCAGCCAGACTAATGTTGCACATAGTAACGTAGCTAAAAATTGACGAAAACGCACCATCCACAATCCCGGTTTAGGCATGATCTTCACACTATTCGGCCACATCGCGATCAGCAAGTACGGTAATGACAATCCAAAGGCTAAGCCACTAAATATCACCATAATTTGCCAACTAGATCCCGCCAGTGCAAACGCTACGGCGGTGCCTAAGAAAGGTGCTGAGCACGGCGTTGCCAATAACACAGCAAAAATACCTTGGTAAAAATGACCTTTGTTGGAACCCGATATTTTATCCATCAAACTTTGCGGTAACTGCACATCAAACTTATCTAATAGATTTAAGGCAAATAACACCAACACCGGGATCATAATCAGTAAAAATGTCGCCGATTGAAATTGCACACCCCAACCAAATCCAATACCGAAGTATTTAAGGCCAATAAACAACAAACCTAATAACCAAAAGGCGACAAAAATACCGGCTGCGCTTAATAAAAAATTAATCCGGCGTTGCGCATTAGATTCACTAACCGATTCAACCACACCTAATAACTTAATCGACAATACCGGTAATACACACGGCATTAAGTTAAGAATGAAACCACCAGCAATCGCCAGCAATAGCATGTATACCCAGCTTGGTAAGGTTTGCTCAATAATCGTTGGAGTAATATTATCAGTAAAACTCACCCCGCCTTCCTTAGAAGTAAGCGTCACTTTTAATGTTTGATTAGGATCGAGTCGTGCAGGTGTTCCAGCCATATCCTCGACAGCCATAATGAGCCGCGTCACCCCCTCTTTTTGGGTTATTTCTGGTCGGCTAAACAAGGTAAAATCGACACCCTCAACAAAACCATCCACAACAGGCTCCGTAAGCCCTGCCACTTCAATAACTAATTGCGATGACGTACTATCCCAACCGAGCTGTTGTAATGATGCAGATGTCGCACTGATTTCGACTGGGACATTGGTAACATAAGTTTGTAATTGCGCGCTTGATGCTTTATCTATACTGGGATCTGTCGCAGGTAAGTTCAACGTAAGATTAACCTGGGCGCGAATACACACCTCTCGGCATACTAACATTGTCGTTTTAGCTTGTAGCGCTAGCGCTTTACTTGGGTCTGTCACCGTCACTTGCAAAGGATAAATAACTTCATGCTTGTAACCATATGTCTCAACGTCATATACCATCATGCGCTGAGGTATAGGCCACAACCATTCCACATTGGCTAAATTATCAGAACCTTGCCAATCAATGCTGGGCGGCGCACCTGCTAATCCAGGCGAGCTCCAATAGGTTTTCCACTCATCATCCAAGGTTATTTTTAAGCCCATTGATAATACGCTAGCGCCATTAACGCCATTCGCTGTCGACAATAACTGCGCAGTAGCCACTTTCGCTGCTGGATCAAATGCACTCGCACTTTGCTGTGCAGAGGCGAAAGAAGAAAGTAATAAGCAAACTAAAATATAAAATCGCATTCAGTAAATCCCCAATTTTTTACACTATGGTTATCTTAAATCAGCACCTTAATATATGACATTAAAAATGCATGTATAACCTCATTCATTATCTAACCCAGCGATAATTAGATATACTTCTCACGAAAAATCACTAACACTCGTATTCGGTTGGATAGTTAATTTATCCAGCGTTGAGCAATTTCATCACCTCACTTTTACAATAGGCAACTACAATGGATTACGCATTTGTTAAACACATGCACATGGGCATGGCTTACCTGAGTATCACTTTCTTTATTTTTCGTTCAATTTTGTCAGTTTCAGAATCGGCATTATTACAAAATAAAGTAATCAAAATATTACCGCACATCATTGATACCTTGCTTATATTACTCGCTGGTCACTTAATGATGACAATCCAACAATATCCATTTGTGGATGCTTGGTTAACGGCAAAATTAATCGCACTTATCGCTTATATTATTGTTGGCACTATCGCGATTAAACGCGGCAAGACAGCAGTGATCCGTTTATGGGCAAGTGTTGTCGCTATTGCTATATTCGCGTATATTCTTGGCGTTGCCAAAAGCCATGATGTCATGTCATGGTTAGCACTCGCTTAAAGGCTCCCCAATGACAGCAGCAGTACTATTACAGCAATACAGTAAGTTATTTCAATGTACGGGCAAACCAGTATTAGATTTAGCCTGTGGTGCTGGACGCAATGGCTTGTATTTGCAACAACAGCAAATACCGACTATTTTTGCTGACCAAAACCAAGCGGCATTAACCAGTATAGCTTTGACGCCAGGTATCAATGCCAAGCAGTGCTGGCAAGTGGACTTTGAAGATGGTCAACAGCAACTACGACCTAACAGCTATCAAGGCATCGTAGTATTTCGCTATTTACACCGCCCGCTAATTGACAATATCAAGCAAGCAGTATGCTCTGGTGGTATTGTCATTTATGAAACGTTTACGGTTGAAAATAGGCAGTTTGGTCGACCTAACCGTGATGCTTTTTTATTACAGTTGGGGGAGTTAAAAGAGATGTTCAGTGATTGGGAATGTTTACATTATTTCGAAGGGATTGAACGAAATCCAGATCGTGCGATCGCGCAGATAGTCTGTAAAAAACCATAAAAAAAGCGCCATGTCGAATCATCAACATGGCGCTCTTATCACAATTATAACAATCCGATATTAAGCGCGGATGAAATCAATGTGTTGTAATTTTGGCTTGAACGCGTGGCGTTGCATAGCTTTAACAGTAACAGCCATTTCAGTACCGTCAACTACAAGCGTAATTACTGAAGAGAAGAACTCTTCGTTACGTTGTGCGTTGTTAACTGTATCGTGGTCTAGTTCGATAGAGATAGCTTCTTCGCCTTTACCGTAGATTACAGCAGGGAATTTGTTAGCGTGACGTAGGCGGCGGCTCGCACCTTTCCCAAGGTCAGAACGTACTTGTGCTTCAAAAGTGAAAGACATAATCTTTTCCTAATAATAAGTAGTAGTATTTAGATCCGGACTAAAATCCAGATAAGTAAGCGTCTTTTAACTGCTGCCTGCGACCGGGCAACAACAGTATAATTAACGGGTGCGGATAATACCATGGCAGCACAAACACAACAAGCAAATGCGCATAACTAAAAATGACAAGGGAAATTAAGCAGGGGAGATTCGATGAATAAACCTAACTCACAAAATAAGATAAATTATAATCTGTTTTAATAATTATCCACTATACTGGCGAATTAATACATTGTGATACATCTAAAAACAAGTGATGAAACCACCAAAATCAACATAAACATCCAAATCCAATAATATATCGATATAATAAATCAATTAAAATTCAAAGTCAGTTTAAGATCACTAAACCGATTATTTCAATAAGTTAATACTACTTTAGGTCAAGTTTATACTGCTATAATCTAAAAACTAACGCCCCGCACATATTTTAGGATCTTGCATGCTGGACTCAGAATTAATTAGGCTAAGTAAAGACAATAATCAAGCCGAAGTCCGCCTGATCCCAAATAAACACGCACCGCTCACCGTGGCGAATTTACTTAGTCTGCTCAATGTTGACCCCTTTAATCAATTATCGCCCATTCTTGCCAACCTTGAAGAAGCTGTTACCCAAATAAATAAGCTTACCGGTAAACGTGCTGGCGCTGAAGAGTTGATTTTTATTCTTGCAGACCGCAATAACTGCAAAATAGAAATATCGCTCAGTAAAGATAACATGCAAGCAGAGATAAATTTAACCGCTGGCTGGGGTGACCATCAAGTTTCAATTGATGATATTTTAACTGAGCTTAATAATAACAAGATCCACCTTGGTATTGATAAGCAAAAAATAGCAACCCAGCTCACTCAATTATCAGCTCTCTCTCCTGGTCAAGAAATCACGATTATTGCCGCCGAAGGTCAGTTACCCATTAATGGTAAAAACGCCGAGTTAAAACGCCAAGTATCATTAGCTCGAGAACGTTTATTACAGCCACAGCTTAAAGCTGA
Source organism: Moritella sp. F3 (assembly GCF_015082335.1). Taxonomy (NCBI): domain Bacteria; kingdom Pseudomonadati; phylum Pseudomonadota; class Gammaproteobacteria; order Alteromonadales; family Moritellaceae; genus Moritella; species Moritella sp. F3. Next base: position 74,863 of record NZ_BLRL01000017.1, read on the forward strand.
CGGTAATGTTGATATGCGTAACCTTGGTGAAATAGAGATGGTCGAGAAGAACGATCTCCTCATCGAAAAAATACCCGCAGATGACGGCACTAAAGGATTCGATTTATTGGGCAAAGAATTATTGCCTAAGTCAGGTAAAGATACCAAGCTACAAGCAGGCCCTGGTACGTGTATTGATCCCAATAACCCATTAAAGCTACTTGCAACCATGACAGGCCAAGTCGTTGAGGTTAGAGGCGTACTACAAGTTGATGATATGCTGACGATTAAAAGTGTCGATGTCAGTACTGGCCACATTAAATTTAAAGGCAGTATCCTAATCACTGGCGATGTCGATGCCGAGATGATAGTACAAAGCAGTGGTGATATTACCGTCATGGGGTTCGTTGATTCCGCGACCTTAATTGCCGAAGGCGATGTTATCGTCAACAAAGGTATTTTAGGGCGCCAAGTCACCAACAAAGACAACCTTCAAGAACTGGCGACTAAAATCACCGCACAAGGACAGATACGCGCCCAGTTTGTGCAGTACTCAGCGCTAACAGCAACAGGTGACATCACGATCACCAAGCAGCTATTACACAGTGTGACCAATACCAAAGGAAAGCTGACGGTCAATGACGGTTTCAACCGCCGTGGCGATATCGTCGGTGGTATTGTTAACGCCAGCAATGGTATTAGCGTCGTCAGCATTGGAGCTACATCGGGTACGAGAACTGAAATCTTCTGTGCCATGCAAGAAGGTGATATACGCGAACAAGTTCAAGATCGTAGCTTAGAATTAAAAGCACTGGTTGAAGAAGATGATTCATTATGGATTAAAATCAACAACCTACCACCAAAAGAAAAATGGAAACACGATCACGGTGTAGTAACAGAAATAAAAGAAATGCTGCATTCGAAAAATAGATTCAACCAGCAACGCGTGGATGATGAAATCGAACTGCAACAGCTACAGCTAGAACTCGAACAATACTACCAAGTACACCTGATTGATGTAGGTAAATGTATTTTTGATAATGTGACATTAAATATTGGTTCTGCATCAACAATCACCCAACGTGAGTACGGCCCTTGTCGAGTGGTATATAAAGACAAACAAATTGACTTTGACTATGCTCATCACGGTTAAGTCATCATTACGTTGTCGTCGTATTGAAATGAAAAAGGCCTAAGTCGCAGCAACGACTTAGGCCTTTCTGATATAGCGTTAACGCTTATAGACTTGCTAATGCCTGGGTAAAGTCAGCCAGTAAATCCTCGGTATCTTCAATACCAATCGAACAGCGGATCATATTCTCGCTAATACCCGATTCTTGACGAGCAGCTAGACCGATTTCATGGAAAATAGTCGGTGCTACAGGCAATGCTAAACTACGATTATCACCTAAGTGCGTTGCACCAATAACCAATTTCAATTCATTCAAGAACTGGCAACAATCAAAGCCATCTTTAAGATCTAAGCTGATCATCGACCCTGATGCGCCAAATAATGATTTAGCCCGGGCATATTGTGGATGTGATTCTAGACCAGGATAATAAACGCGAGCAACTTTCGGGTGGTTCTCTAACATGAGTGCAAGAGCCAATGCCGAGCTAGATGATTGCTTAACACGTAGCGCCATCGTTTCTGAACCCAGTGCTAATTGCCCTGCCGATTCAGAACTCAGGCAAGCGCCCATATCACGAAGACCTTTCTTCTTCATTTGCGCATAACCCCACATTGCAGGATCACCTTTACGGTACGCTTCAAAGATATTTGGATACTGTGACCAGTCAAATAAACCCGTGTCAGTAACAGAACCACCAATCACATTACCGTGACCACCAAAATATTTTGATAGCGAAGTAACGATCAGATGACATTTCACCGCTTTCGGTTGGAACAGATAGGCTGATGTTAGCGTATTATCGACAACATATAATAAGCCTTTCGCATCACACAGTTCACCGATTTCAGCTAGATCACAAACTTGTGTCGCTGGATTAGCAATGGTTTCTACAAACACCATTTTAGTGTTCGCTTGGCAAGCTGCAGCAACATTCGCCACATCAGTAGCATCAACAAGCGTCACTTCAATACCAAAACTTTTTAAAGTGCCAAACACACTCGAGGTATTACCGAATAAAAAACGGCTGGCAACGATATGATCGCCACCTTTTAATAAAGTCAAAAATACCGCGACAATCGCCGCCATACCTGAGCTAAAACAAAGTGATGCTTTACCCTGTTCCATTTCACAGATCATGTTCTGTAACATATCAATCGTTGGCGTTGCTTGACGAGCATAAGCTTGGCCAGCTTGGCGGCCTTGGAAGATATCGATAAGATCTTGAATGTCATCATAACCGTAAGTAGCAGAGTTATAAATTGGCGCGTGAATAGCACCAAACTCTAAATTTTGATTGTGATCATGATGAACTAAGTGCGTAGTGAATCCCTGCTCTTTCATTGTTATTCCTTCATACAACAAATTGACGTTAACCTCATTATTGATCAGGATGAGGTTAACTTATAGCATTTATGTCATTTATAATTAGCGGCTAAGGTTACGGATGGACATCTCGGCTAATTGGGTTTTGTAACGAGATCAATGTTTCTGTCGATTGCACTTCTTCAATCTGTTGAATTTTATCAATCAATACTTTTTGTAATTCATCAATTGAGCGCGTCATCAGTTTTACAAAAATATTATAATTACCCGTTGTGTAATATGCTTCAACGACTTCATCTAACGCTCTTAATTGCGCTAACGCAGAAGGGTAATCTTTTGCGCTTTTTAGATTAATACCAATAAAACAACATACGTCATAACCGAGTTTCTTCGGACACACTTCAACTTTAGTACCAAGGATAACACCAGTTGATTTCATTTTTTCAACACGAACGTGAATAGTACCCGCACTAACGTTAAACTTTTTAGCCAGTTCAGCATAAGGTACACGTGCATTGACCATGAGTGCATTAAGGATTTTTTTATCTAATTCATCAAGATGAGCATTAAGCGACATTACAACGATTCCGATCATAAGTAACAATACAAGAAGTCGATTATAACGCTAAAACCATAATCATCTAGCGTATAATTTGAATAATCTTGATAAATTACCACCTTTTTGACTGCATAACTGCGATTTAGCCACAATATCCTTAATTAATAGCTCAATTTGTCACATTCGAAATTAGTTTAATGACAATGTTAAAAATACTATTGGTCACATTGCCTGCTTGAGTTACCATTTCGGTCTGCACACCGCGCAATTATTTATTCAGGTAACTTAATGTCTCAGCAACAATACAATCTTATCGTCGTACTCGGCGCGACCGCATCGGGAAAGACACGCTTGGGTGTCGACCTCGCGAAACAATTAAACGGTGAAGTGATCTCGGGCGACTCTCGACAGGTCTATATCGGCCTCGATATTGGCTCAGGCAAAGATTTAGCTGAATACGGTGATGTACCTTATCACTTGATTGATATTATAGAACCCGGTAAAGAATATAACGCCTTTCAATTTCAGCGTGATTTTTTCAACGCATTCAAGGATATTAACCAACGCAATAAGTTACCGCTACTTGTCGGCGGCACTGGTTTATACATCGATGCAGTGGTTGCTGGTTATGAATTTGTGCAACTCGATAAAAATATTCCCCAGCGTGAGCAGTTTGCTGAAATGGCTTTAGAAGATGTACAGCAAATTTTGCTTGAGCTTGATAGCCAATCCTATACAACAACGGACATTACTGTGCGTCCACGCTTGTATCGTGCCATTGAAATAGCCCAACATGCAGCATCGCAAACAAGTGCCGTCATCAAAACAGTACTGCCAGAAATAGAGCCTCTGTATTTCGGTATAAAATGGGATCGTAGTGTATTACGCCAGCGCATCACCTTACGCTTAAAAGAACGTTTAGAAAATGGCATGCTTGAAGAAGTTGAAGGTTTGTTAGCGCAAGGTATTACGCATGACAAATTAGAGTACCTTGGGCTTGAATACCGCTTTGTCAGCCAGTATATCGAAGGTAAAATCAGCTATGATGAAATGTTTGATATATTGAATATCGCCATTCATAAATACGCAAAGCGCCAAGATACGTGGTTCAGAAGAATGGAACGTCAAGGTGCTATCATTCATTGGTTAGACGGTACAGGTGATATCAATGAGCAAGCGCAAGCGGTACTCAATCAATTTCAAAGAAGTTAATATGTAGACGCGCATAATAACGCTAAGTCCTCATTTCTCAGTATCAAAAAAGCCACACCGAATCGGCGTGGCTTATTATCTAACTCTATCTACTTACTCAATTATTTATTCTTCAATTTAAGTAAATACTTACCTAAGTCAGTATTATTTAGTCACTTGATGCTCTGGATTGTATTTATCCATCACGACAGCACACACTGCATCACCGGTAATATTCAATGCTGTACGCACCATATCAAAAATACGATCTAATGCGAATAGCAGTGGTAAACCTTCGATTGGAATGCCAGCCGCTAATAATACTGCAACAACAAGGAAAGACGGTCCTGGAACGCCCGCTTGACCAATTGCACCTAATGTCGATGTAAAGATAATCGCAGCATAAGCAGCCATACCTAATTCAACATTAAACATTTGTGCAAAGAACACGGCTACTAGACCATAATAAATAGCATTACCACTCATGTTGATCGTCGCACCTAACGGTAATACAAACGCAGCTGTTGAGTTAGCAAGTTTTAATTCTTTTTCACATACTTCCAGTGTCACAGGCAATGTAGCCATTGATGACGCTGTCGATAATGCTAATGCTTGAGGTTTCTTCATCGCAGACATAAATTTCAGTACTGGCGTATCAGAGAAAAACTTCACTACAAGTGGATAGAAAATGAAACCGTAGATAATAATTGCTGCAATATAAACAACAAACAATTTCATTACCACAGCTAGTGCGCTAAAACCAAACGTACCAACAGATTCAGCCATCAGACCAAAGACACCAATTGGGGCAATAATCATCACACAATTGATCATCCAAACAAATGCATCAATGATGGTATTTAAACCGTCCATGATTGGCTTAGCACGTTTGCGTTCAACCTTCGTTAATGCAATACCAAAGAAGATACTGAATACTAGAATTTGTAAAATATTACCGCTCGTTAACGCACTGAATACATTCGTTGGGATCATGCCAATAATGGTATCAAATACACCCGGTAATGCGCCTTGCTCAGCAGTTACGACAGCTAAACCTGTCGCATGTTTAGAGAAATCAACACCAACCCCAGGTTCAAATACATTACCCATAACAAGCGCAAGTGCGACAGCAATCGCAGATGTCAGCATAAAGAAGACAAATGTACCAACACCAATCTTACCTGCTGAAGGACTGTCACCAAGATTAGCTGCACCAGCAATAATCGATACAGCAACAAGTGGAATCACTAACATTTTTATTAGATTAATAAACAGCGCGCCCAATGGTGCAAATATGGCAGCGCCTTCGCCCATGAAAGCACCGACGGCAGCACCAATGATCATAGCGACTACAACTTGAAACCCAATATTTTTAACTAGACTTTTTTTATCCTTAAGCAAAACACTCTCCCAACAAGGCTTTAAACAATACATTATACGTTAACGAAAAATCGCGGCGAAGATAACACAGCAAGTAAGGCATAAATGTGATCAAACGCCAACTTTTCGTCTATATCTTTGCAAAATCGATAACAAAGCATTGCCTTTTTAGGATAAATGATAATTAAGGATTTAAATCTACGATTCGTTAATCTCGGTTAAGTAATGCCATTAACCCACTGACGCGTTCGGTACGTAATTTAATCGCCTTTTTCATCACGGTCACGTTAGTGAATATGTCTAATTGCTCTTTTGCACGAGTAATACCGGTATAAACTAACTCTCTTGTTAGCACTGGATTGAAACGATTAGGTAAAATCATAACCGTGTGTCTAAACTCGGAACCTTGTGATTTATGAATAGTCATTGCAAAGACAGTTTGATGTGGTGGCAATCGACTCGGTAAAAAAGATTGCATATTACCGTCCGCCATTTCAAAATAAACCCGCATGCGGCGATCTTCATCCTGCATACAAATACCAATATCGCCATTGTATAAACCAAGACCATGATCATTATTGGTGATCATAATCGGCCTACCTGCATACCATTCAGATTGATCTTTACGTATCTTACGCGCCGCTAGCAGTGCTTTTTCAATACGCTGGTTTAAACCTTCAACACCAAAATCACCTTCTCTGATTGCCGTTAAAATTTGGAAATCATTAAAACGGCGTAATATCGACTTTGCTTCATCGTCACTCGGTGATACGACAATCTTAGCTAAGTAATCTTGATAACCTTTTTTTGCCATCGTGATAAGCGCGTCATAGGTTTCAGTCGATAACGGGTGCAAATTAATATCATCATGCTGATTTTCCCATACGCTATCAAATTCGTTCAGATCGCCTCTATTTACAGCCCCTGCTAAACAGCCAATACCTGACTCTGCATCGAAACGATAGCTCTTACGTAATAAGCAGAGGCTGTCATATATCGCCGTCGCATCTGTTGCTTGGTATTGGTTTAGATCATAATCGGTAATCTTAGATAACCAATTCACTTGCCCTGCAGAATAACCCGCCGTTGCATAAGCACAGATATCAGCTAATACAGAGCCCGCCTCTACCGACGCAAGTTGATCTTTATCGCCCAGTAATATTAGTCGAGCATGGGGCGGTAATGCCGCTAACAATTTCGCCATCAGTGGTAAATCAACCATTGAGGCTTCATCAACAACCAGTACATCAAGATGTAATGGGTTATCTTTATTGTGACGGAATGCTTGTCTATTCGGGACAACCCCTAATAATCGATGTATTGTCCCTGCTTGTTCAGGAATAAGATCCGCTACATTCACGGGTAAATCTAACTTGCCCTTCGCACCCGCAATCGACTCTGTTAAACGAGCCGCCGCTTTACCTGTTGGTGCAACAAGTTTAATCGTTAGCGCCTGTTGTGCTAGTAAACCTTGTTCAATTAATAAGGCTAATAATTTAGTTACTGTCGTTGTTTTACCCGTTCCAGGGCCGCCGGATATCACTGAGAAATGGCGTGTCGCTGCGACAGCTACAGATAGCTTTTGCCAGTTAAGACAATACGCTTCAGGGATCAAGCTATCTAAGGCATGCAGTTCTTGGGCATTTTTAGCGGTAAGCAATACCTGCTCCACATCATTCCAGCTAATACGGCCTTTCTTAACGACGTCTAAGTATTTGGCCACAAATGACTGCGCACTAAAATTAGCGTCTCGTTCTTTCGCTAAAATAGGAAAGAGGAAACCATAATCACGTTTAAATAAGCGATTAAGGCTGGCACTGAGATCAGGCTGTTGGCTTTGCTTTGCTAACCCCTTCAACTGCTGCGCAACTTGTAACTCGTAAGCCCAGTAACGCTGTAAATATAATTTACCCGCATCAGCAACAAACTGCAGTGGCGCAGACTCGCCCACAACAACTGAGTTTGCTAATAAACTTGGCCAAGACTCATTACGACTCGATATTTCCGCCAGTAATAAGTGTGAACGGGTTAAATTTAGATCAAATAAAGCATTGCTATCGATACCCTGTAAATCAATGCACACATGACCTTTACCCAGTTGATAGCTGGTTAAACAGGCTAATAAAATAATCGCGGGTTCAGATTCATAATTACTAATAAATCGAGCGAATTGATAATCAAGTTGACGGATCTGATTTTCACTAGCTAATTCTTTTAAACACTGAAGTATGCTCATTATGCAAGCTCTCCTAAAAATAAATCATCTAACTGCATAATAAAATCGAGTGAGGGTTTAGTGAAAAACACACCATATTCATTACCCGTCTCAACCCTCACTCCACGTAAAAATAAGTAATAAACACCACCAAAATGCTGCTGGTAATCATAATCTGGAATACGCGAACGTAGAAAACGATGTAATGCCAAAGTATATAACTGATACTGCAGCTCATACCGATGCTCAATCATGACATGATCAATCGCATCGGCAGTGTACTCAGCTTGGCTGTCACCTAAATGGTTAGATTTATAATCGAGTACGTAATAACGGCCTTCATAGACAAACACCAAATCGATGAAACCTTTTAACATACCGCTGACTTGCTGAAAGTCTAACTCGCCCGCTTGCTGAGATAATCCGTCATGCTGCTTTATCAATACGTTCAAATCATCACAGTTAAGCGACGAGATAGGCATGAAGAATTCCATCTCCACTTTCTTTTGTGAGGGGGTTAATTGGCGTAAACTAAAACCATCTTGTAGTGGACAATCCAGTACCTGATTCACCAATTCAAGTAAAATCGGTAACCAAGCAATATCGTAACCTTCACGCTCTAATAGTTGTAATATCTGTTCAGTTAGCGCGTCTGCATCGACATTAGCAAAATCAATATGCTCAAATACTGTATGTAATAAAGTACCGGCGGCAGCACCACGTGGGAAACTAAAAATATCCCAATTCATTTCCTGCTCTTCATCTTTCTCGGTATTCACTTCAACATCAAACCCTGGTAATTCCAAAGAGGCATCGTAACTAGAATGACTGTTACCAGCATTACCGTTAGAACGATGACGAGACAATGCAGAATAACTTGTTACCCACCAATTCTTACTGATCGGGTTAGTCATGGTTTTAGCTTGATAGGTTACCACTTGTTCAACAACAGGCTGGTAAGCAGGTACTGCTGCTAACGGCGGTTCCACAATAGCAACGTACGCTCTTAGTTCATCAACAGGTTGCTCTGCAAGTTTTTCAACACAGGTTTTAAATTCGGTATCTTTGCACTCTTCGCCTTGCTGTAATAGATAGCCCATCGCATTGAGATGCATCTTATTATGAGAGTTACCCATTTTAACGGCGCCAAGTCCTAACCAGGTAGCATAAACACCACGTGTTAACGCCACGTAGAGTAGGCGTAAGTCTTCGGCCAAGCGTTCTTCATCCGCTTGCTGTTTCGCTATTTCGAGTGCATCGGCATCATCTAAATCAAGGTGCACATAAGTATGCCCATCTTGATGATAAAGCGGCGTTGATGCTTGTCTGGTCGCACAAATAAATGGCAGGAATACTAAGTTATATTCCAGTCCTTTGGATTTGTGAATAGTCACAACCTGCACCAAGTCTGCTTCACTTTCTAAACGTACTAATTGCTCTTGTGCATCACCATTCGGGTTTTCAATTTTTTCACCGAACCAACGGAATAAACTGTATTCACCATCAAGCTCTAAACTTGCTTCTTGCAATAGTTCACCTAAATGCAGAACGTCAGTTAAACGGCGATCACCGCCTTGAGCAGATAGCATGATTGCCGCGATATTTTGTTTATTCAGTAACAATCTTAATGCCGGTAAGAAACCTTGCCACTGTAAGGTTTTTTGGTAGAGCTTAAATTCAGCAACCGTTTGCTCCCACACTTTTTCATCGTTACTGAGCTGGTCTAACTCAATGGCCGGTTTTTCAAAAATAGATGTCGCTAATGCCGCTCGTAATAACCCCTCATCTTCAGGATTCAATATAGCTGCAAAGATATGGTACAACTCGCGCGCTTCACGACTAGCGAATACACTTTCGCGATTCGACATATACACACTAGGAATAGATAAAGCATCAAACTGATCACGCACTAATTTAGCTTCAGCACCAGTACGTACAAGAATGGCAATATCACCTGCTTTTATCGGACGTCCCGATAGCATGGCATTACCTTGCTGGGCATCCGTCAATAAGGTCGCAATTTGGTTCGCTGTCGCCTTGGCATAAACTTGTTGGTATCGACCCTTGGTGATATTTTTTTGGTCTTCCTCTTCATGCAACCACAGTTGTAGCGCCGCTGGTTCAATACCATTTAATAATAAGGGTTTGCTTTTACCGTGTGAATCAACGGGCTGGAAACTGATACTGTCTTCATAAATAAACGGCTTATTGGCATGTTCAAATACGCGGTTAACCGCACTAACCATCGAACTCGAAGATCGCCAGTTTTTAGCTAAGGTATAATGAGCCTCAACATTTTTACGCGCTTGCATGTAGGTAAAAATATCAGCGCCACGGAAACTATAAATCGCTTGTTTCGGGTCGCCAATCATGAACAAACCAGCACCGTCTTGCTTGCCATAAATGGTATTAAAAATATCGTACTGTTGTTGATCAGTATCTTGGAATTCGTCAATCATCGCGATTGGATATTGGCTGCGAATACATTCCGCTAAACTAACAGCTTGGTCACCAGTTAATGCATCTGATAACCCAGACAGTAAATCATCAAACGATAATAGCTGTGATTGGTTCTTAGTTTTCATCACACGTGCACGCACGTATTCAACGGCTTTAACGATGAAACAATCTTTAAGTGACAAAGGTTTTTCTAATAGCCGTTCAATATCATCAAATACTTGATGCTCTGGTGATGCTTTACCCTTTTTGGTTTTCGTCGTTAACGCATGTTGAGAAAACTTAACCAAACAATCAGGCAGATCATTTTGAGTGGTTTCTGATTGCGACCACGTCAGCATTTCATGTAACCATTTCGATATGCTCGCAGGACGGTAGCTATTACCGTTTAAATTTCCTGCTTGAATCAACTCACAAAGATCGCCTACGTTTTTAAACCACGAGGCTTTGACCTGCTGAATCGAGGCCACGAGTTTGTCGTAATCCTCAGCAATATCATCACAGCTTGTTTTGGCAATAAACTCAATATCGGTATTAGATAGGTATCCAGCAATGTCTCGTAATAGCGCTTGAGGCGATGACCAAAAACTATGTACCATATCCACCATGCCGTCATTATAGCGATAGAAATGGCTACGCCAGAAGTCAGCAACGGCATTAAACTTTAGCTGTGATTCATCGGTAATGAATTCACTCTCAAATAATGCCCCCGATTCAAATGCATTTTGCTTAAGCATGCGCTGACAAAAACCATGAATGGTATAAATAGCCGCTTCATCCATTTGTCTTTCTGCAGCTAATAGTAATTTTGCACAACGCCCGTAATCTTGCTCTTGAATATCTGCCAGCAGCAAGCTGATCACAGGGTCGCTACTGTGACTAATGCTAAATGCGATCCGCGCTTGATGAATACGGGCGCGAATGCGATCACGTAACTCCGCAGTAGCCGCTTCCGTAAAGGTTACAACTAATATTTGTTCAACTGTGAGAAGTTGGTTTTCACCGTCTTTTTGATAAGCATTTACGCCGCCATGCCCTAAAAGTAAACGCAGATATAAACTGGCGATAGTGAATGTTTTACCCGTCCCAGCAGATGCTTCAATAAGGCGTTCTCCATATAAGGGAAACGTCATTGCATTTAGAATATTTACATCAGCCATTATTCAACATCCTCTAGGTAATCAAATATCGGAAATAGTGTGGTTTCAGAGGATGCTTTCATCAAGTCATAAACGTCATCATTTAAACGTGGAAAACTGCGCTGTAAGTAATCATCCGCATTTTCACCCATGCGGTTATAACCACCTTCGAAATTTAACAATGCTTCAGCACGTAATTTATATTCATCAGGTTCAGAACTTGAACACATGGCTTTTGCCCAACCCCAGCCCGTTTTTGGAAATAGCGCAAAAGGCTGGCAACAACCATCGCTATATACTTCGAGTAACTGAAATAATAATTCCCGCGCTCGAGATTGCTCAATTACTTTCAGGCGTTGTACGATAGGTTTGCCCGCGGTTAAATGAACTAAAGTAGTCGGCATCGGATTTTTAACACTAATACAAAAGCACAAGTGCTCTAACCAAACTTGTAAGTAATCTTTACCATTGAACCCGCTTGGCTTATGCCGTACCAAACCACCGTTATATACTTGTTTTAACCAACCAACTAAGCGCCCTGATATCAGTGGAATATCAACTTCGATATCATCATTACTATTAGTTAACAGAGGTGTTAATACCTGAGCAAGCTGGCTTACCGTCGCCACTTCTTTGTTTAATGATATTTGTCCAAATCGGCCTAAAGGCAGACTACCAGAGGCAACTAACCGAGCTGTCACCAGTGCAACATCACCGCCCGCCAATTCTGTTTCTAGCAATTGTGCTTTAAGGTGATATTTTTCTAAATTATCAACATCAAAAGGTTCATCATCCAATACATCAAGACTTGCTTGGTTAAAGTAAACTTTCAAACGTCGGTTAAAGAAATACTTGGTTGGATGACGGTAGAAACGCAGTAACTCCGCAAGCTCAATTTCTTGAGTATCATCGTTAACAGCTAATGCAGGCAAAGGTTCACTTAAGAATTCTCTTAACTCAACATTGGGCGCTAATGCGGGTAACCACTCTTTAGCGAATGACGTTGGCGACTCTGGATTGAAATAACGCGCATCAAAAGGCTGCAGTGCATGATGATTAATTAAATGATTCAGTAAACGCTCTGATGATTCATCTGGTGAAAGATGTTCATCACCCGCAATACAAAAGCTTTGCTGACAATACTGTAATAACTCAGTAATCAATACAGATGGCAAACGTTCACTCTTATCGCGAATGCTGTTACCTATGTAGCTAATGTATAATTTACTTTGTGCTGAAATCAACGCTTCTAAAAATAGATAACGGTCATCATCACGACGACTACGATCACCTTGCTTGTGATCATTCGCCATTAAATCAAAACCCATCGGTGGAATCGAGCGTGGATAAACACCGTCATTCATACCAAGTAAACAAATGACTTTAAACGGTATTGAACGCATTGGCATAAGCGTACAAAAGTTAACTTGTCCGGCGAGGAATTTTTGGCTTGAGCCTACTTGTGATAATGCATTATTTAAATAATCACGTAACACCAGCGGTGTAATTAATTTATCGTAACTGGCACTTTTTAATTGCCCATCAAGATGAGAAAAAGCATCACGAATAATTTTTATCGATTGCTCATCATCTACATTTATTTTATAAAAATTATCGATGAGTGTATTCGCTAGCTTGATCCAATCAACAATCGATTTAGGATCTTGCAATGAAGTAATACTATCTAATAACGCTTCAATAAATTGAGCAAGTTTACCTAATAATTCAGCTTCAATACCCTGCACTTCTTGGTAGGGTAAAATACCTTGGTAAATATCATCACCGCCATATGCATAGCCTAACAGCATGCGATGTAAGCCAAACAACCATGTATTTTGCTTCATACCTGGTAAATCAAAGCGTGTAGCATCATCCTCATCTAATCCCCAACGGATACCAGACTCATCAATCCATTGGCGTAATCGGTTAAACTCATCAGGTGTAATAGCAAAACGAGCTAACACTGCGGGAACTTCTAATAACGACAATAGTTCAGAGACATTGCAGCGCGATAGAGGTAAAGCCAATAACTGTAAAAAGCTGAGTAGGATAGGGTTATCGTACTGCGCGCCACTATCAGAAACCGAAAAAGGAATATAACGCTCATCATAACGATCGATAGCACCAAACACAGCTTGAATATAAGGGCTATAGCCATTCACATCAGGCATCATGATAACCACATCACGTGGGTTTAAATCTGGATTTTCCGCAAACATTGTAAGCAAGTTATTATGTAATACTTCGACTTCACGCATAGGGCTATGGCAACTATGCAGCTCCAATGAAGAATCAACTGTACTAACAGCAAGCTTATAGCTGCTATCGGGTTCTGAACCATCATTTACTGGCGAACTAAATTCAGCCATACTGCGATCTGATAAATCTAAAATATCACGCTGGATACTAGCCAGTAAGCCTTCATCAGTCGGTTCAACAAATACATCTAACTCCTGACAGCCAAATTCAGTTAGTAGCGCCAAGTTATCACGACCTAATTTCCCCATAGAAGCTAATAATGGATTGCCCACTTTAAAGGCGTCATCTTCATCAAATAAAGCACGAACTGTATCTTCATCACTCGCGCTCACTTTATGGCTCATGCCCAACTTTTCATTATTGTGATTAAGCATAGTGCGTTGTTTTAACAACCACTTCGGGTCGATAAGGTCCCCCCAATATAATCGGCAAGGGTTAGATAACATGAAATGAACATCAGTGTGCATACCAAGTGCTCGTAAAGCATCCAAATAACGTGGGGGTAGTGCAGAAACACCAAATACAAATATGCGTGCAGGTAAAAGCGTTGCATCAAAATGAGACTGATTAAGACGCGCAATAAATTGATCGTATAAGTTTGCACGATGGTAATGAGATTGACCCAGCTCTTCCGTTTTTTTGACTAGTGCGCGCCATAATAACGGCTGCCAAGGGTGTGTATCCGCATGATCATTTTCGCCACCTTCCCACTTAGCTATCCAGTCTGGTCGATATACTAAATATTGATCGAAGGTATCGGATATTTTTTGGCATAGCTGAAATAGCCGATAATCATCGGTGTCATCCGCTAAATAATGCTTTAATGATTCGAATTCAATTTGTTCTAATAAATCAGGCAGTATCAGCATTAACTTCCACGACATCGCTTCTTTATTGAAAGCACTTTTGTCTGGGATATTAGGTAATACTTTCTGGAACATTTTCCAAATAAAAGACGCTGGTAATGGAAAGGTGATATTCGCCGATATGCCCATCGACTTTGCTAGTTCCATTTTCACCCATTGCGCCATACCTGGGCTTTGCACTAGAACTTGCTCTTCGACAAAAGGATCCGCAAGTGGGTCTTTAGCAATAAAGTGAGCCATAAGCTCTTTTAAAATATCTAACTGATTCGAATGATAAAGATTAAACACGGTAACTCCAGACTGATAACCTACTGGAATTGTGGAGCATACCAACTAACTATGCAATATAGAAAAAACAACATGTTGGTTTTTGCGACAGAAATAGATAAACACCTGCAGATACAAAGATCTTAGATTGTTAAGCGCTGCCATTATACGATCCCAAATAAAAACCAGCCGAAGGCTGGTTTTTATTATCTTACTTATCATCGAAATCAGTACTATCACGCGATTTTACTGAATTTCAGAGACAAAAAAGCCGATATCATCACTGATATCGGCTATCTCTAATTTGGCGCTTGGCGATGCCCTACTCTCACATGGGGAAACCCCACACTACCATCGGCGTTATTACGTTTCA
>NZ_BLRL01000018.1 GCF_015082335.1 Moritella sp. F3
AGAGACTTGAACTCTCACACCTTGCGATACTAGAACCTAAATCTAGCGCGTCTACCAATTCCGCCACTTCCGCACAATATTCTTTATATTTATAAACTTGGTAGTGTCAGACAAATTAATGAGTAACAGTGTTTATAAATTTAACAACTCGCTACAAGTAGCCAATCATTTATATAATGGCAGGGATATGAGGATTTGAACCTCAGAATCCCGAGATCAAAACCCGGTGCCTTACCGCTTGGCGATATCCCTACAATTAGAATTAAGATGGTGGCCATGACGGGACTTGAACCTGTGACCCCAGCATTATGAATGCTGTGCTCTAACCAGCTGAGCTACATGGCCATCTTAAATCTCATTCCGACTAGCAATTGCTTGTTTCGTTGGAACGGGGCGCATTATGCTAATTACAGCGAAGTTCGTCAACTATTTTTTAGTTAAAAAACATTTTTATCTGCGCCTGTTGAAATTCTGTACGAATCCTGTTGTCACTCTATGCTATTTGTATTAAAACTGCAATCGTTGATCATTTAAAGCTGCCGTGGCCTGCTTTTATTCATCGTACTGAAACAGGCTCGTTTCATGATTATTTGCTAGTTAAATTGATATCACGTGGTTTTATTTACATTGACTCAATTGAGGTCGCCTAGAAACAACAAACGCCGGCAATTGCCAGCGTTTTATTGTGCTTACTTTAGCGTAAAGCGACTACTTGAGCGTAAATAGCTTAATTCCAGTCTATTAATTTAGGCTATTAACTTAAACTCAATTATACGTTGAAACGGAAATGTACAACATCACCATCTTTAACGATGTAATCTTTACCTTCTAGACGCCATTGACCTGCAGTCTTAGCGCCTGCTTCACCTTTGTTCTCGATGAACGCAGCGTAAGGAACAACTTCTGCACGAATAAAGCCTTTTTCGAAGTCGGTGTGGATCTTACCTGCAGCTTGTGGCGCTGTTGCGTTTACAGGGATAGTCCATGCTCGCACTTCTTTAACACCAGCAGTGAAATAAGTTTGCAGTGTTAGTAGTTCGTAACCTGCACGAATTACACGGTTAAGACCAGGTTCTTCGATACCCATGTCTTCCATGAATTCTGCACGCTCTTCATCTTCAAGTTCAGCAATGTCTGCTTCCATTGACGCACAGATAGCTACTACAACAGCATTTTCTGTTGCTGCAAGTGCACGTACTGAATCTAAATGTGCGTTATCTTCAAAGCCATCTTCAGCAACGTTTGCAATATACATTGTTGGTTTTAGCGTTAAGAAGTTCATGTATTCAATCGCTGCAACTTCTTCTTTAGATAATTCTAAAGAACGGATCATTTCGCCTTCAGCAAGGTGAGCCATGATCTTTTCAACTACAGGCACTTCAAATTTAGCGTCTTTATCGCCGCCTTTGGCTTTTTTAGCTAAACGCAATAATGCGCGTTCACAGCTGTCTAGATCGGCTAGTGCAAGTTCAGTGTTGATGATTTCGATGTCATCTAGTGGTGAAATCTTGTTGTTCACGTGGATGATGTTGTCATCTTCAAAACAACGTACCACGTGGCCAATTGCGTCTGTTTCACGGATATTAGCTAGGAATTTGTTACCTAGGCCTTCACCTTTCGATGCGCCAGCTACTAAGCCTGCAATATCAACAAATTCCATTGTAGTTGGTAATACACGCTCAGGGTTTACAATTGCAGATAGTGCATCTAAACGCTTATCTGGCACTGGAACAACACCAGTATTCGGTTCGATTGTGCAGAACGGGAAGTTGGCAGCTTCGATACCAGCTTGTGTTAGTGCATTAAATAGTGTTGATTTACCTACGTTTGGTAAGCCTACGATACCGCATTTAAAACCCATGATTTTTACCTTATTTGCTATGTACTAAAATTGGTTCACACAGTTAATGATTTATCTGTATGTGTTTAATGATTTTTTATTAATTATTGCGCTTTAAACGTATGTAAACGACTCATCGCTTTGACCATACCGTCTTTAGCTAAAATATCAATACAGCGCACTGCTTCATCAACGGCTGCATCCATTTGTTCTTGTTCTATCTTTTGTGCTTTACCAAGTACATAACCGGTTACTTTTTCTTTGCTACCGGGATGACCTATGCCTATACGTAAACGGAAAAATTCTTTGCTATTTGCCATTCTACTAATAATGTCTTTCAGACCATTATGACCACCGTGGCTGCCGCCTTGTTTAAATTTAGCGACGCCGGGTGGTAAGTCTAATTCATCATGAACGACTAAAATCTCGGTCACATCAATCTGGTAAAACTTGGCGATCGCCGCAACAGATTTACCGCTTAAATTCATGAACGTCGTCGGTACTAGCAAGCGAACATCTTTGCCAGCTACATTGATACGGGCTGTATAACCAAAATACTTAGATTCTTCACGTAACTGCGTATTATGCCATTTTGCTAATTCGTTAATAAACCAGGCACCGGCATTGTGACGAGTGCGGCTGTATTCTTGTCCTGGATTAGCCAGGCCGACAATTAAACGAATGTCGTTGCTCATGGTATACCTATAATTGCTGTAATGATGGCTTAATGAGTGTTCGAGACTGTTGCTCACTTACTCATTGAATAAAAAACGCGCTATTTTACCCTGTGTCAGGGTAAACCTCAACTGGCGTATGGGCCAAAGGTCTGTTGTGAGGGGTTTTGCGGTTATTTTTGGACGTTATAAAATGAAAAAACCGAGCCAGGTTTATCCTGACTCGGTTATTCGTGCGTTGTTAAATCTTAATTATGGAATTAATTAAGATTTAAACATTGCAGAAATTGATTCTTCGTTGCTAACGCGACGAATTGATTCAGCAAGCATAGGGCTTAAGCTTAATACGCGTACGTTTGGTAGTGCTGCAACTTCAGGAGACAGTGGGATTGAATCCGTTACGATGATCTCATCAATGCAAGAATCACGTAGATTTTCTACTGCGTTACCTGAGAATACTGGGTGAGTCGCGTAAGCAAATACACGTTTCGCGCCATTCTTCTTCAGTGCTACAGCTGCTGCACATAAAGTACCGCCAGTATCGATCATGTCATCAACTAGGATACAATCACGGTCTTTAACGTCACCAATAATGTGCATTACTTGTGCTACGTTTGCTTTTGGACGACGTTTGTCGATAATCGCAAGGTCAGCTTCGTCAAGTAATTTAGCGTTAGCACGTGCACGTACTACACCACCGATATCTGGAGATACGATCACTGGGTTTTCAAGATTCTTTTCTTGCATGTCTTCTAATAATACTGGCGTACCAAATACATTATCAACAGGCACATCGAAGAAGCCCTGGATTTGTTCAGCGTGTAGATCAACCGTTAATACACGGTCAACACCAACACTTGAAAGGAAATCAGCTACAACTTTTGCTGTAATTGGCACACGAGAAGAGCGTACACGACGATCCTGACGAGCATAACCAAAGTAAGGGATTACAGCAGTAATACGACCTGCAGATGCACGACGCATTGCATCAACCATAACGATCAGTTCCATTAGGTTGTCGTTTGTTGGCGAACAAGTAGATTGGAGGATGAAGATATCTCCACCACGTACATTTTCTTCAATTTCAACGCTAATTTCGCCATCGCTAAAGCGGCCAACTTTGGCTTTACCAAGTTGAATAAATAAACGTTCAGCAACTTTTTGAGCTAGTTCTGGTGTAGCGTTACCAGCAAAGAGTTTCATGTCGGGCACGGTGTAACCTCAGGTAATCGATGTATTTGGCTGGGATATAATTATACTCCTAAACAGCGAACTGCTTAGTAGAGATCCCCAGCATTAATCTCTTAGAATTTGGTAACAACTTATTTAACATATGTTCGGTACTGAACTAAAATTTAAATCTAAATTTGTCTTTCTAAGTCATGCAATAGTGGCGATTTATTTAAGCCCTTCGCAAGATAAATTTGCATGTTTGTAGGCGCCTTAGCTAATACGGCTAATGCGTCAGACTTAGTTTTAAATTCAGAGAAAACACAGCAACCGGAACCTGTCAGTCGAGATGGCGCATATTTTAGCAACCACTCTAATGCTTTTGCAACCTCGGGATGACGTTTTTTTACAGTTGGTTCAAAGTCATTTTTCCATTCGTCTCGTAACAACTGATTCAGCGGGCGTTTTGGGGTGTCGCGGATTAACTCTGGATCGGAAAATAATTTTGCGGTGTTGACCTGCGTGTCAGGTATGGCAATAAGATAATAGTTTTCATCCACCTCTATCGGGGTAAGCTGTTCGCCAATACCTTCAGCAAAGGCAGCATGACCACGAACAAACACGGGTACATCAGCTCCTAATGTAACGCCAATCTCAGCAAGTTGCTCTTCACTGAGGTGTAATTGCCAAAGCTGATTGAGTGCGACGAGTGTTGTTGCAGCATCCGAAGAACCACCACCTAACCCGCCCCCCATAGGTAGGTTTTTGGTTAAGGTAATATCGGCTCCTAGCGGTAATGAGGAATGCGTTTTCAATGCCATTGCTGCTTGGTAAATAATATTGTCGGTCAGTGCGACACCTGGTATGGCGGGTGTAATGGTGATGTTGTTAGTGTGATTGGGGCTGATAGCTAAATCGTCACCTATATTAATAAACTGGAATAAAGTTTGTAGTTCATGGTAACCATCATCGCGACGACCATTGATGTATAGAAAAAGGTTGAGCTTTGCAGGCGCTGACCAATGGCTAATATTATTTTGCATTTAATTTCCAGTTTCGAGTGGTGATTTTGATACGCATGTCGTCTTGTTTAATGACGATATTTTTCGGTAACCAAATAGTATCGACTAATTGATAGCTAGTATAACTGATGTGCCATCCGAGTGGATGATTCGCCTGGGTCACACGGCCGTAATTGTCGAGTTGGACGTCGTCAGTTAACGGATCGCCGATGATCCAAGCGCGTAATTCATCGACTGGGATTGGGATCGGACTGAGCTGATTAATTAAAGTTTGGGTATTTCGACCTTGGTATTGGCGATCATCATCGAGAATAAGGGTTGAAATGTTATCGCTGCGCTTGATCGTGAGCACGTGAATACCAAAGGGACCTGTTAAATTAATATTAAAGTCTTGGGCTAATTGCTGCCAGTTTAAAGTCGCTGAATTACGGTCGTCTGGCGTGATAAAGGCTATTTGCCCCTGCAGTTGCCAACTGTTTATTGATTGCAATTGTGCTTGATGCTGTTGCCATAATTGCGGCGGACTACCAACGGGGGGAGGCAATTGTGTCTTGCTACTACAAGCAGATAACAACATGCTGATAATGATAACGTAAATTGAACGCTGAAATGTCATAAGATACTCAAAAAAATAAAGTAATGATGATAAAGAGCAAGCATGGACTTATAAAAACAGATATGCATGGTTTTGTCACTTTAAAAATTCATACTTTTTGCGTAGAATAGCCCTCCTATTCATTTTACAATTATTCACTGTAAGTAATACATGACTCTGTTAGCACTTGGTATAAATCATAATACGGCACCTGTATCACTGCGTGAAAAGGTTGCTTTTTCACCTGACAATATTGACGCAGCCTTTACCAGTATCATCGCTGATGGCGTAGCGTCTGAAGCGGTGATCGTTTCAACTTGTAATCGCACTGAAATTTATTGCAAAATTGAGCAAGGCTTACCTGAACGTGTTACGCAGTGGTTAGTTGATTTCCACCATGTCGCAGCTGATGAATTGGCGACTTGTACTTACCGTCATTATGATGCCGACGCTGTGCATCATTTGATGCGTGTTGCGGGTGGTTTAGATTCACTAGTATTAGGTGAACCCCAAATCTTAGGGCAGATAAAACAAGCCTTTGCCAAAGCTAAACAGCTGAACAGTGTTTCTCAAGTACTCGATAAGTTATTTCAGAAAACTTTCACTGCCGCTAAACGAGTGCGCACTGAAACAGAAATTGGTGCCAATGCCGTCTCTGTTGCTTTTGCAGCGGTAAGTCTTAGCAAGCATATCTTTGATGATTTATCGAAAACCCGTGTATTGTTGATTGGTGCCGGTGAGACGATTGATTTGGTTGCTACGCATCTCGCAGAACAAAATGTGAAAGAGATGATGGTTGCTAACCGAACGGTCTCACGTGCGCAAATATTAGGTGAAAAGTTTGGTGCAACCACCTTCACACTAGAAGAAATTCCACAGCATTTGCACAATGCTGATATTGTTATTAGCTCAACAGCCAGTCCTTTACCGATTATTGGTAAAGGAATGATTGAGAGTGCGCTAAAACAACGTAAGCAAAAACCGATTTTCTTGGTTGATATTGCCGTACCACGGGATATTGAAGAAGAGGTGGGTGAGTTAGGTAATGCTTATCTTTATACCGTCGATGATCTACAAGGTATCATTGAGCAGAATAAAGAAGCCCGCCAAGACGCGGCGCAACAAGCCGAACATATAATAACGGAAGAAACACAGCTGTTTTCAGAATGGATCGCGTCATTATCCAGTGTCGATTCGATTAAAGAATACCGCACCGCAGCAATGGCAGAAAAAGAAATATTACTCCAACGCGCAATCTTGGCAATGCAAAATGGGACTGACGGCGAGCGTGTACTGACTGAGCTGGCGAATAAGTTAACCAATAAGCTCATCCACGCACCGACCCAAGCGCTGGTGAGTGCTGGTAAGCGTAACCAAGATGACGAGCTATTATTAGTCCGTCGTGTTGTTGGTTTAGAGTTATAGTCACGTCTTCAAAATAAGCTGTTGTTGCTAATTTTTCTTATCGGTTAACAACAGCTCATGCTATTTCAATTTTTTGAGCATATATTCACTATATCCAAGGTAAATATTCGGAAAGCAATCGACTATTTCCTTACATATAGGTATCCTTGCCGATCACAACAAAGAAATAATTCATATTCAGTTGCTGAAGCAGCCTATGTCAGACTTCTGCAATCTATTTAACGGTAATACGAGAGTAAAGATGAAAGCATCGATCATTACAAAATTAGAAGCCTTAATCGAACGTCACGAAGAAGTTCAAGCACTACTAGGTGAACCAACGATCATCAGTGATCAGGACCGTTACCGTGCCTTAACTAAAGAATACGCGCAATTAGAAGAGTTAGTTTCTTGCTTTAAAGAATATCAAGAAGCAAAAGAAGATTTCGAATCTGCAGAAGAAATGCTCAAGGATGATGATCCTGATATGCGTGAAATGGCTGTTGAAGAATATAAAGAAAGCAAAGCGACTGTAGCCCGTATTAGTGACGAGTTAGAGGTTTTATTGTTACCACGTGATCCAAATGACAGTAATAACTGTTTCTTAGAGATCCGTGCTGGTGCTGGTGGTGATGAAGCGGCAATCTTTGCAGGTGATTTGTACCGTATGTATAGCCGTTATGCTGAGAAAAAAGGCTGGCGCTTATCTATCATGAACCTAAGTGATAGTGATCAAGGCGGTTACAAAGAAGTTATCGTTAAGATGGAAGGTGAAGCTGTATTCGGCACGATGAAGTTTGAATCAGGTGGTCACCGTGTACAACGTGTACCAGAAACGGAATCACAAGGTCGTATCCATACATCTGCTTGTACAGTTGTGGTTATGCCTGAAGTACCTGAGTCTGAAGCGATTAGCATTAATACAGCGGACCTTAAAGTTGATACTTTCCGTGCATCTGGCGCGGGTGGTCAGCACGTAAATAAAACTGATTCAGCGATCCGTATTACCCACATCCCAACGGGTACTGTGGTTGAGTGCCAAGATGAACGTTCGCAGCATAAAAACCGTGCGCGTGCGATGTCTATTCTACAAGCGCGAATTCAAGCTGCTGCAGATGAAGTTGTGCGTCTTGAAGAAGAAAGTACTCGTCGTAGTTTGGTAGCAAGTGGCGATCGTTCTGAACGTATTCGTACTTATAACTATCCGCAAGGCCGTGTGAGTGATCACCGCATCAACTTAACGCTTTACCGTCTAAATGAAGTGATGGAAGGTGAATTAGATGTATTGATCCAACCTATTATTCAAGAACATCAAGCTGATCTGTTAGCGGCACTTGCTGAAGCAGACTAGGTATATTGCGTACTGTGAAAACAATTGCACAAATACTGCAGTGGGCTGTCAAGCAGCTCACTGACAGTGAAAGCCCAAAACTTGATGCTGAAGTCATTCTTTGTTTCCTATTAGAAAAAGATCGCAGTTATCTTTTCGCTTGGGATGATAAAGTACTCGATGATGACATTATCAGCCGTTTCTCTGCACTTATTACTCGCCGTCAGGCTGGTGAGCCCGTCGCGCATATTCTTGGTTACCGTGAATTTTGGTCATTAGAACTAGAGGTCTCTGCTGATACCTTAATCCCCAGACCGGATACGGAAGTATTAGTCGAACAAGCGCTTGCTTGTATGCCGACGCAAACTTGCCAAGTACTAGATTTGGGCACAGGTACTGGTGCAATCGCATTGGCCCTTGCATCGGAATCTCCGCAGGCTACGGTTACCGCTATTGAGTATAATCCAGGTGCTGCAGCATTAGCACGACGCAATACCAAGCGCTGTGGTCTTGATGTCGAAGTGTTGCAAGGTAGCTGGTTTGAACCTTTGCAATCCGAGCAACGCTTTGATGTGATAGTCAGTAACCCGCCTTATATCGAAGAACATGATCCTCATCTGGCGATGGGTGATGTGCGCTTTGAGCCGTTAACGGCATTAGTCGCTGACGAAGATGGTTTTGCTGATCTCAAGCATATAATTAGCCACGGTTATGCATTCTTAAATGCGGGTGGTTGGTTACTCGTCGAACATGGCTTTGAACAAGGTACTGCGGTACGGGATTTATTTATCGCTGCGGATTACCACCAGGTTATTACTTATAAAGATTATGGTAATAACGATCGTATTACTGTCGGACAACGGAAAGAAATCTAATTATGGATATTGTTCTCCCGCTACACATCGCAACACTGTTATTAAGTATCGCGATGTATTTTATAAATTTTGCCTTCACAGTGAAGCAATCACCGTATCTTGAACATGCTGGTTTTCTTAAATCACGTAAAGTAATCGATATGATCACAGTGATGATGATTGCCTTAGTGTGTATGGTGTCGGGACGAGCGCCGTTTGCAGATACGGTGATGACCGAAAAATTAATATCAACACTGGCCATCACTTTTATGATGTTTATGTCATTACAGCAAGGTAAGAATTTATTTTTCCGCTGTTTTGCATTTGCAGGTAGTATTGGTTGGTTATTTTATGTCTATTCACTCGCCGTTAACGGCGAAGCATATTTGCTGAGGTAGTTATGGAATTTGATGCAAATGAAGCGCTGACAGAAACAGAATCGACAGAAACAGAACAACTAGAATCGCTAGATAATAACGATATCGATAGTGAAGAACTTGGCGAGTACGATGATGAGCTCGCGGAAGAAGTGTTAATGATTGATAACGTCATGCTTGCGACACTATCTGCCATCGAAATGATAACGGAAAAACCGTTACTCGAAGAAGCTATTATCGAATTAGATGGGCTCATTGAGCTTATCGAAGTGGATATGCAAGGCTTTACTTGTGAAATTGAAAAACGTGATCAGTTATTATATTTGTTTTATCAGCAATTGGGTTTTGCAGGTAATTGGCGTAAGTGGCTAGAGCTTGATAGCGTATTATTGCATAAAGTGATAAGCAGCCGTAATGGTGTGCCACTGTCACTTGGCACTGTATTTATATACTTTGCTGAACACTTTGAAGTTGATGTAAAAGGGATCCTGTTTCCGGGGCAATTTGTGTTGCGCTTTGGGAGTGAAAAAGAGGCAGTTTATGTCGACCCTGCAGATGGTAAAATATTAACGCAGCATAAATTACAAGTATTGTTACGTGGTATCGAAGGCAACCATGCCTTGTTAACCGATGATGATCTGTTAGAAGTTAACAATGAAATGCATTATCTGCGCTTATTGCAGGTATTAAAAGCAGCGTTAATTCGTGATGAACATTTTTCGTATGCATTACGTTGTATTGATTTAATTTTAGAACTTGAACCTGATGAACCGTATGAGATCCGTGATCGTGGCTTTTTATTGCAACAACTTGATTGTAAAAAATTAGCGAGCGAAGATTTTGCTTATTTTATTGAGCAGTGTCCAGATGATCCGATCACGCGAGTATTAAAAGCACAAGTTGAAGAACTTTCTGTCGCCAATGATACGATTCATTAATATTAATTGATTTGCAATAGACTCTTTAAGGTAACAATTATGAATGCAAAAATAGTAAAAATTGGTAATGATATTATTTGTGCCAACGATCTACCATTTGTGTTATTTGGTGGTATCAATGTATTAGAAGACGAACTGTCAACGTTACGCGCTGTAGAAGCGTATAAGACGGTAACTGATAAACTGGGTATCCCTTTTGTATTTAAAGCGTCTTTTGATAAAGCTAACCGTTCAAGTATCCACTCTTTTCGTGGTGTGGGCATGGAAAAAGGCTTAAACATCTTTAAACGTGTTAAAGAAGAATTCAATGTGCCAATCATCACTGATATTCATACTGAAGCACAGTGCCAACCGGTTGCAGATGTTGTTGATGTGATCCAATTACCGGCTTTCCTTGCTCGTCAAACTGATTTAGTACAAGCAATGGCGGCAACAGGTGCTGTGATTAATATTAAAAAACCACAGTTTATGTCGCCACATCAAGTGGGTAATATCGTCGATAAGTTCGCCGAATGTGGCAATGAGCATGTGATTATCTGTGAGCGTGGTCATTGCCATGGTTACGATAACCTGATTGTTGATCCATTAGCATTTGGTGTAATGAAAGAGCTTACTCAAGGTACGCCAATCATTTTAGACAGTACGCATGCAACGCAACAGCGTGATGCGGGTAGTGCTGCATCTGGTGGCCGTCGTAAGCAAGTGCCTGAGTTAAGCTATGCAGGTTTAGCGACTGGTATTGCGGGTCTATTCATTGAAGCACATGAAAACCCAGCACAAGCGCGTTGTGATGGACCATCGGCATTACCATTTGCTAAGTTAGAAGCCTTTTTAACACAGGCAAAAGCGATTGATGATGTAGTGAAGAGCTTTACTGCGATAGATATCGATTAATTTAGGCATAAAAAAAGCGCTGTAAGAATACAGCGCTAAACAACCTTTGACCGATAATACAAATGTATTAAGAATATTATCAAAGGTTTAAAAATAAGTAGTTTCTACTTAAAGGCCTAAACCAAAAAGTTTAAGCAAACAAACACAACATTACATAACAAAGACTAACTAATATAAATAATACTAATTAACGAAAATATCGGGAATAAGTAAAATAAGTATTAAGTCCTATATACATACGCGCACTATAGTTATGTTCTGGCAATCTGACAATTGACAAATTATAATGTTTCGCATTAGTTTTTCTCATCTAACTGGACACCGTTATGTCACGTAGACTTCCGCCTTTAAATTCGTTACGTGTTTTCGAAGCCGCCGCTAGACATTCTAGCTTTACACGCGCATCTGAAGAACTTTATGTGACGCAAGCCGCTGTTAGCCATCAAATTAAAGCACTTGAAGAGTATCTGGGCATTAAATTATTTCGTCGTCAAAACCGCGCGCTATTTTTAACGGAAGAAGGTCAGAGTTATTTTCTTGATATTAAAGATACGTTTTCTTCATTAGTGGATGCGACTGAGCGTTTATTAGCCAGAGGGGCAAAGGGATCGTTGACGGTGAGTTTACAACCGAGTTTTGCTATTCAATGGTTAGTGCCACGGTTATCTTTATTTTCTGAACTGTATCCTGATATTGATGTGCGCATTAAAGCTGTTGATATGGACGATGGTTCACTGACCGATGATGTCGATGTGGCGATTTATTATGGTCGCGGCAAATGGAAAGATATACACGCGCAGAAACTGCATACTGAGTATTTAGTACCAGTTTGTTCTCCACGATTATTGAATGGACCTAAACCATTAAAAACCCCTGGTGATTTAAAGTTACACACCTTATTACATGATACATCACGTCGTGATTGGACTGCTTGGTTTAAGCAAACCAAGATTACTGATATCAATGTTAACCAAGGTCCTATTTTTAGTCACACATCAATGGTATTACAAGCGGCTGTACACGGCCAAGGTGTTGCATTAGGGCACAGTGTACTTGCACAACCTGAAATCGATGCCGGTCGTTTGGTTCGTCCTTTTAACGAGGTATTAGTGAGCAAGAATGCTTATTACGTTGTTTGCCGAGAAGAGCAGGATGAACTTGGTAAAATAGTGGCATTTCGTGATTGGATGATGTCCTTGGTAGAGGTAGAGCAACAAGCGTTTGTGGAGAATTAATTCATCACGAACTCACTAAATCCTTGGTGTTATATCGTCAAGGGTTTAGACTGTGCGACTTTTGTATGCAAACCAATTCAAAATCCCAGTATGCTGCACTGGTTTGTGTATATGTTATGAATTTTTAATCTCGGTATTGTACCTATACTGAGTATATATCGTCAGCGATGTTGATGATGAAAATGAGGTTATTAGAAAATGAATGGTGTTTTATTATATTGCCGTCCTGGTTATGAAAAAGAATGTGCTGCTGAGATCCAAGCACGAGCGACAGCCATGGAGGCGTATGGTTTTGCTAAAGTAACGCCGAATTCGGGTTATGTTGTGTTTGAATGTCACTCTGCTGACGATGTCGATACACTAGCGAAAAAATTACCACTTTCATCATTGATCTTTGCTCGTCAAATGATTGCACTGCATGCACGTGTTGATGACATGCCACTTTACGACCGTGTTAACCCTGTGGTTGCTGCTTGTGAAGGCATTGAAGGCATGGGTGAGTTACGTGTAGAAATGCCTGATACCAATGAAGGTAAAGAGCTATCTAAATTCTGCCGTAAATACACAGTGCCACTACGTCAATCATTGCGTAAAAATGATCACTTATTAGCAAAAGAAAATAAAAACCGTCCAGTGCTGCACGTATTCTTCATTGATAACGTGAGTGTGTATATCGGTTACTCATATAGCTTTAACAATTCGTCACTACCTATGGGTATTATGCGTCTTAAATTCCCATCGAAAGCGCCAAGTCGTTCGACGCTAAAGCTGGAAGAGGCATTCCACACATTTATTCCAGCAGATCAGTGGGACCGACGTATCGGTGGTGCTATGCGTGCGGTTGATTTAGGCGCTTGTCCTGGTGGTTGGACGTATCAGTTAGTACAACGCAGTATGTTTGTTGTGGCAATTGATAACGGTGCAATGGCTGAAAGCTTGATGGAAACAGGTCAAGTTAAGCATTTTGAAGAAGATGGTTTTAAATATGAACCAGCTAAAACAACAATTGCTTGGACTAACCGTAAATTAAACGGTAACAAGGTTAAGGTTCCTGAGAATCCACCAGTAGACATGCTGGTATGTGACATGATTGAGAAACCTGAACGTGTTGCACGTCTAATGTGTAAGTGGTTATTGAATGCATGGTGTAAAGAAGCCATCTTTAACCTTAAATTACCATTGAAGCGTCGTTACCATACACTGGAAGATTGCTTAGAGATTTTAGATAAGCAATTAGATGACCGTTTTGTTATTCAAGCTAAACACCTTTATCATGATCGTGATGAAGTGACTGTACATGTTGCTTGGACACACTTCATCCCTGAAGATAAATAAGCAACTTGTTGATAAGGTAAGTTGATAAGGCATAGCGCCTGAATATTGCGTTAACGCTTCAATAAAGCCATTAAACATCACTGCGGTGAACTGTTTAATGGTTTTTTGCTTTATGAGCTATCCCTATTCTTATTTAAAGCGATATCTAAAGTAGAGTAGTGGATCTTCACCACGCACTCTAATCCCTATGATAGCCCCTTCAATGCCCATATTATAATAAGCCTCGTGTTGTATCATGCCGTTAGATTTAACTTTCGTCTTGATCGTCAAACGCTCGTAATCGAGTAACAGATATGGACTACGTTTGAGGCTGTAATGCAGATTTAAACTCAATCGGCCGATGTCTTTAAGTCTGGGGATAAATAGCCGGGTAATATCGGGATCAACCCACATATTTAGCAGTTGCAGTTGTGCAGTTCGTTTACGTTTGTTACTGCTTTTTTTTACCACAAGCAAAGGTTGTTTTAATTCGAATTGTGGTGTGGTATCTGCTGTAAAAGGTGGCTGATTTGGCGGTTGATAACTCGCATAATATGGCGTTGAAAAAGCTGTCCCTAGGTTATTCTCCGCACCCAAACTCGATCTACTTAATAGACCTATTAAGAGTAAAACAAAGAGGCAGTTAGTTACCATATATCACCAATACGGCTGATGAAAACTTAACTATAGCTCGGTATGGATAAATTACTAGGTGAGAATATGATTACAATTACAGGGGTCATGAGAGTGACTGCAGGATGAAGAAGTAGGGGGAATTAATTGGAGTAGCAGTTACTCAGCATATCGAATGCTAAGTAACTGAATCATAAAACGAGTAACGCTAATAATTAAGGATTCTTATTACAAGTCGAACTCATTTACACTCACAAGCTGTTACAGGCGTTCTAAGATAGCTTGGGTAAAGTCTGTTGTTCCGTGAGTACCACCTAAGTCATGTGTTGTTCTGTCGCC
Organism: Moritella sp. F3; assembly: GCF_015082335.1. Taxonomy (NCBI): domain Bacteria; kingdom Pseudomonadati; phylum Pseudomonadota; class Gammaproteobacteria; order Alteromonadales; family Moritellaceae; genus Moritella; species Moritella sp. F3. The sequence continues at coordinate 14,620 of NZ_BLRL01000018.1, forward strand.
AGATTCAATCACATCACGTACCGCGTTACGAATGTTGTCCGCTTGCGTTTTCATCTCTAGGTATTCTAGCATTTGAATCGCCGCTAAAATCACAGATGTTGGGTTCGCTAGATTTTTACCAGCAATATCAGGTGCGCTACCGTGTACCGCTTCAAAGATAGCCGTGTCTTCACCGATATTTGCGCCCGGAGCCATCCCCAGACCGCCCACTAAACCTGCGCATAAGTCAGATAAGATATCACCGAATAAGTTAGTCGTCACAATCACGTCGAAACGTTCAGGGTACATAACTAAGTTCATGCATGCCGCATCAACGATCATTTCTTCTGATTCGATTTCAGGGTAACGTTTTGCCACTTCACGAGCGACTTCAAGGAACAGACCTGATGTTGTTTTAAGGATGTTCGCTTTATGGATCGCTGTTACTTTTTTACGGTTTTCTGATTTTGCTAATTCATACGCAGCAACACAAATACGCTCTGCGCCATCACGGGTAATAATGCTTTTTGCTTCAGCTTCGCTACCGTCATCAGATAGGATTTGACCTGCACCTGAGTACATACCTTGTGTATTTTCACGAACGGTAATGATATCAATATTTTCATAGCGGCTACGTGTGCCTTTAAACGATAATACTGGGCGTAAGTTCGCGTATAAATTGAAGTGCTTACGTAATGATACATTGATAGAAGTAAAGCCGGCACCAACGGGTGTTGTTAGTGGACCTTTTAATGCTACTTTATTTTTTTCGATTAAATCTAATGTCGCTTTTGGTAGTAGCTCACCTGAAGTTTGTAGAGCAGCAAGACCAGCATCAGCAAAGTCATATGCGAAGTTACAGCCAGCTTTATCTAAAATTTGAATTGCAGACTCAATAATATCCGGACCAATACCATCACCTGGGATCACTGTAATTCTTGTTTGCGTCATACATATTCCTTATTTAATTTGGCTTACTTTCAAATGAAAATATTTTGTTGCCGTATGGTAACAAAGTATTGCTCACTTGTTAATCCAGTTGCTGCTGTAATTTGGCGAAATAGAGGGTTTCACAGGGGGGATAATGCATTTGTTAGAGATAGATCTAGATATTCGCTTTTTCTATACTATTAAAGGTTGGTGCAAGGCTTAATCGCGCGTTCGATTTCTATCATTAAGCGTTACAATTTGTCATTTATAACGCTTAATTTTAGATTAAGGTTGATATCTCAAGTCTTTTAAATTAAATCCAAGCGGGATATCAATTTTGAGTTGCGCGAGTTGTTGAGTGATATAAGCCATCTCTTTATGTGTATCAAGTTTTTCACGCAGCTTGGGTTTTAACGTTTCGCTAGCATAAATAGCATCTAAATTAGGATACTGGGTGAGTAATTGTGTTGCTGTTTTAGGACCTATACCGGCGACGCCTGCTAAGTGGCTGCCACTGATCCCTACCAATGCCCAATAATCGGCAAGTTGCTGTGGTTGTACGCCAAATTTATCGTCGATAAACTCTTGGTCTAACCAACGCTTATTAAAATAATCACGGATTTGGATATAAGGTGTTAATAGCTGACAGTAGCCTTTATCTGTTGAGATAATGGTAACTGGTTGTTGTTGGGCTGACATCTTTATCGCCAGTGTTGCAATTAAGTCATCAGCTTCATCTTGCTCTGTTAGCAGCGAGTCGACGTTTAATTCCCACAGATCATCTTGGATGAACGTCAGCGCTTGTTGTAGCGATTCTGGCATCGGTTTACGATTAGCCTTGTATTCTGGATAGATCTGATGTCGCCAACCGGTTTGTTCTGCATCAAACACAGCGACAACATGCGTCGGCGCCGTGATCGAGAGCAGCTTTCTTACTGCATGTTTAATCGTTTCACGAGTTGCGTTAATTTGCGCAGCAGGATCATCACTTTGATTGAGTTGAACAGCATGTACTCGACGGATCAGATTTAATGCATCGATAATTAATAAGTGATTTTTGGACATATTTAAGTTTCATCAAAGTTAACTAGGTTTAATTATTTCATAACAAGGCTCATATTTACTACCTGGAAGCTTCATTCTGTTCTGTTTTATGAAACTTTTTAATAAATTGTCCATTAATTGCATCAATTTCGGGTCGCCTTGTAGTTTAAATGGACCATTTTTTTCAATTGCCTTGATCCCCGAGTCTTTAACGTTACCAGCGACAATGCCTGAAAAGGCTTTACGCAGGTTCATTGCGAGTACTTCTGGTGCTTGTTCAAGGTTCAGGTTTAACGCTGCCATATGCTGATGGTTGGGGATAAATGGCACCTGAAAATCGAGTTCAATTTTAAGACTCCAATTATAAGAATACGCATCACCAATTGCGCGGCGGTATTCGTAGGTTTTTTGCATCGCTTTTTTCATTATTTGTGCGGCACTGGGCGCATCATCAATAATGATTTGGTAATACTTTTGTGCTTCAAAGCCTAATGTAGCGCCAATAAAGTCATCAATAGTAGTGAAGTACTCCTCACTTTCTTTCGGCCCCGTTAATACGATCGGTAAAGGTTGACGTTTATTCTCGGGATGCATCATTATCCCCAATAGATATAGCAACTCTTCTGCTGTGCCAGCACCACCAGGGAAGATGATAATCCCGTGCGAAAGACGGACAAAGGCCTCTAGGCGCTTTTCGATATCCGGTAAGATCACCAACTCATTGACGATAGGGTTTGGCGGCTCTGCTGCGATGATGCTCGGTTCTGTTAGGCCAAGGTAACGACGCTGTGCTACCCGTTGTTTGGCATGGCCAACGGTAGCACCTTTCATTGGCCCTTCCATTGCACCAGGGCCACAGCCTGTGCATATATTCATCTCGCGTAAGCCTAATTCATGGCCTACCATTTTGGCATATTCATATTCCGGTGAGCGAATCGAGTGGCCACCCCAGCACACCACCATGTTGGGATCTGAGTCTGATTTGATCACACGGGCATTACGTAAAATAGAAAATACTTGGTTAGTTAAAAATGAGGATAGATCTTTTTTTGGTACAGGGACTTTTTCAATGTAGCTATCGACATAGAGAATATCGCGTAATACAGAAAATAGATGCTCTTGAATACCACGAATTATTTCGCCATCGACAAAGGCTTGCTCTGGCGCGTTGTGTAGTTCAAGTTTGACGCCGCGTTCTTGCTGTACAACGCTGATATCAAAATTACGAAAGGCTTTTAAAATCTCACTGCTTGAATCGGTACGAGAACCTGAATTTAATACCGCCAGCGAGCAATTTCGGAATAATAAATATAAATCGCTGGTGGCTTTTTGTTGTAAGCGGTCGACTTCAAGCTGTGATAGTAGATCCATACTACCGACGGGTTTGATGTGGGTGATCATAAACTAAACTCCTGTCTGAGACATTGACGACGAGCAGCTATAATCAGACGTTAAAAGGTGATTACAACTGGACTTATCGCCGCAGGTCTCATTAAGTTTAGATCCTAATGATGACTTTATCTCGTCCCGAACTTTTTGCTTCATATAATGCTTGGTCGGCACGTTCGAAAGGTTCCATTGTCTCGTTGTCGTCGGCAGTGAACTGGGTCGCCCCAATTGAAATTGTAATTGAGATCTGCTTCCCTTTAAATCTAAACGGTATACTTTTAATGGTATTACGCAGTTTATCTAGCACAGCCTGTATTTCATTTGGCGCTAAATCAGTCAGTAATAATACGAATTCTTCACCACCAAAACGAGCAATGAAATCAGCGCCTTTAATTGATTTTTGCAGTGCTCTTGCCACTATTTTAAGCGCTTTATCCCCGGCGATATGACCGAAGGTATCATTGATGTTTTTAAAGTGATCGATATCTATCATCGCGATGGTGGTATTAGTTTGATAGCGCTGCCAGCGCTTGAATTCAAGTTTAAAACGTTCATCTAATGCGGTGCGGTTATAGACTTGCGTTAATGAATCTAGATAGAGCTTATGTTGTTGTGCTTCTAAACGCTGAGTATGCAGCAACGTTTCTTTTTTTAGTTCTTCAAGTTGCTGTTGAACTGCTTTTATTTGTGCTTCAAGTCTAATTTTATCCTGCAGTAATTGTTCCTGCTGCTGAATACTACTCGAAATGATCTCTAATCCTTGCTGAACGTGTTGCTTGGTTTCAGCTAAGTTATCGCAGGTGCTGATATCGAGATCTAAGATATCGATACGTTCTTTCAAATTCTCTAATAAACTCATCTGTTTTTGGTTGATGTTATTACTATCAACTAATGAGTTATCAAACTTATAAGCAATGTTATTGAGTTCTTCAACGATGGCGTGCAAGAAGGTTTTTGAAGCTAGACGTTCTTCACGTGCACCTTCAATAACGTTGTTAATGATCTGTAGGCAGATATCAACGAGTTCATGGCTTTCAACACCTTGTAATAAGCGTTGGCGGATTTTTTTTAGATTTGAGCCAAAGCCCCCTGCAAAGTCCAATTCATTGATTAAGCGTTGTAAATCATCGCATATCTTTTTATGGGCTATTGCAGTTGCTGATAGATTATGGCCGTTATCACTGCTAGATGCTTGTAGATTTTTGATTGCATTATGATAAATGCAGAACAGTGATTGTACTTTAGCTTGTAATGCAACAACTGCGGTCGCTTTTGGTTCCGCTAATACTAATTGTAATTCTGCGGTCAGTGCTGGATCGTGTTGTAACAAGTTGATGAGTGACGTAGCTGCTTGAGATACGGCATTATCAGCAATTTTTAAGGTATCAGATAGTACGTTAGGTTGTAGCATGACCTGACGTTCTACTTGTTTGATGTGAGTGATGATTTCATCGTCAGACGCACTGCGTTCAAGAGTCGCTTTCAGTTTACTCACTTCAATGTTTAGCTCGTTATCGATCCCTCGCGTTGCACCGAGTAAACGATTGATGAAGGCCAATAGCATTGCAGTGTTAATTTTAGTGTAGCCGTTGGACTCACTTGGGGGTGCTGCTGAATGCGTATCTTGTGATATCTGCATGAAAACTCTTCATATTGGTTAAATCAAAGATGAAGATTAGCTTACCATTATATATACATCTATAAAATAGTTTGCGCTTAAAATGTAAGCTTACAGCCAATTAATATCATTCTTGTCGGTTGATGAGGTGACTTTAACTAAGCCTTTTTCAATTGCTTGTTTAGAGCGATTCCAAATATCACCATGGAAAAATGCTGGTTGTGTGTAGGTTAATGCACTTAATTGCACCCAGCTATTTTGTTTGTTTTTTTGGCTTAATTGAGTCGCGCCGGATAAGGCTAAGGTCGCTATATTTAACAGTTTTTTACTGTCTATCGCCGTTGGGTATTTAAATAAGAACGGGTGAGAAACCATGCCTATTGAGATGTCTTTATTAAAATTCAGTTGGCAGTCAAATTGCTCAAACAAATCTAAAATATAGTTAGCAATGACAGCTGGATCATAGTTTTTATTTACTTTTCGAATCAATAATAACTGTGAGTCGTTTAACTGGAATAAACGTTCAGAATCATTCAGTTGTAGTAGTAAATAAGCACCTAACTCGGTTTCGATCTTATTAACCAGGGAAAGGCTATATTTCTGACGTAAAGCTTGTAAAAAATCCAGGTTGATAATAGCACAGCTGTGGACACTATTCTGTTTATCAGTATATTCCCAATCCGAGTAAAATCGGGCCTCTTGTAATGGCGTAGGGATATACTGCTTGAGACTGTTGATGTTATTCAAGCCGGTATTCGGGTGGAGGTTGTAGTTATCTTCGAGCTGTTCAACTTCTTCGCGTTGTAGCTTCATTTTTTGACTATTAACGTAGTACAAATACAGAATAATCAACATAATCGAGGCCAATAAGAACACATTAATAATCAAGTTATGCTTGGCTTGTTTAAGTTTGGTTACTTGCGCTTGTAACTGGTCTATTTTTTGTGATTTTATTTCATTATTTTCTTTGTGTTGATTTGACACTGGCACTGCTTTTTTTGCGTCAAAGTTAGATAGTTTATTGTAACGCACGAACTGTTTGTAGCTATCAAGCGCTTTGGCGTATTGATCTGTTTCTTCATACGCTGTTGCAAGATACAAATAGACGGTTTCAAAGTTTTTACTGTTATTGAGTTGGCCCGCAATCGTTAACGCTTTATTTAATCGCGCTAATGCTTTGTCGTAGTGTTGTTGTTGGATCGCTAAATTAGCTAAATGTACGAGTGCTTCAAGTAACAAGCGGCTTTGACCGTTGCTAACAAAAAGTTGCTCGGCGTTGAGTAAATACTGCTCTGCTAAGCTAAAGTTACCCATTTGCAAATAGGTTTTACCCACTTCGAAATAAACGGTATTTAATCTATTTTTTTCATCGAATACTTTCAATAAATCTAAGGCGTTAAAGTAATACACTAAGGATAAATTATATTCTTTTATTTTTCGATGCATACTAGCAAGAGCTAATAAAGAATCAGAAAGTTGCAGTTTGTTACCGAGGTTTTGGTAATATTGTGCAGACTGGTTCGCAAAACTGATCGCCAGTTTAAAGTTATCTTCGGCGATATATGCCTGACTCATTTTTTTAGTGAGTAGGCCATTGAGCGTGTCTTTATTATCGAGTAATTTTTGCTGTGCTTTGCTGTAAAAATTAATCGCCAACGTGAGTTTATTTTGTTGTTGGTAATTATAGCCAATCGCATAAGCAGCCCAAGCGGCATTATTGGTGAGTGGTGTTTTGGCTGCGTACTTTTGAGCCTCGCGAAACAGTGTCATTGATTCTTGATAGTCGTTTAATTTGAGCGCGATCTCACCTGCGATAATTTTGAGGGCAAAATAGCCATTAGCTGTTGGATTATACGTATTGTCATCAATACTGCTGAGCACTTGATCAATTGTCTCTTGTGCAAGCTGGAAATTAGCCAAGGTTGTTGATTGAGCTAAGATGTGACTTTTAATTAACAGAGTTTGTTGGCGTAAATGCAGTGGCACATTATGGTTTTTTTTTGCCAGCATTTTATCAAGTGTCACAACGGCTTGACCGGTATTATTGGCGTAGAAATAACACAGGGATTTTTGCTGTTTAATGAGTACCAGATCGGAAGGGGTAACCGATTTTTCTCGGATCTGGCTAACACGTGAAACTTCGCTTACGACGTCTTTTTTTTGTGCCTGTAAGAACTCATCAATAATTTGAATGCATTGATAAGGTTGACTGTATTGCACTTGCTGGCTGCGTTTTAGACTATTAGGCAATGTCAGCTGGTCAAATAAGCTGGCTGCTACGGTGGTGCTAAATAGGAGTGTAGCAAGAACATAAAAAAAACGTAAAATCATGTGTTTAATATCGACTAGAAAGACCGCTATCACATTCTTATGATTACACGTCCTTATTTTAAAATTAGCGTTCCTTTGCTAATTAGGCCTCGTTTGGGGTGAGGTCGCTATTGCTATATGATCAATAAGGTATCTGGAAACCGAATTATCTGCAACTTTTAAATACTAAACTATTTTACTGCTTTTGTTAATGACTGGATATTTAAAAAAACACCCAGTCATGTCATGTTATTGGCGGATTAAGCGAATATTATCGATTTTGGCATCACAATTGGTTCTGAATGGATTGATATCCAATCCACCTCTGCGGGTATAGCGAGCATAAACAGTTAATTGCTCTGGCTTACAGAAGTGCATTATATCGGTAAAAATACGTTCAACGCATTGCTCATGAAACTCATTATGCTGACGGAATGAGATTAAATAGCGTAATAATGCTTCTTGGTCGATTTTGTTACCTTGGTAAGCAATATAAACGCTGCCCCAATCTGGCTGGTTAGTGACAAGGCAGTTTGATTTAAGTAAATGACTGTAGATGACTTCATCAACTTGGTCACAGCTATCTGCAGCTCCTTGTAATAGCTCAGCATTAAATTCATAACCATCGACGTCAATATCAAGGTGGTCAATGCAAGTGCCGCTAATTTTGGTGATTTGGCTTGGCGCAGTATCCAAGTCATCGAACATTTCGACTTCAACAGCGCCTTCAGCACAGCTCGCTAAATCGCGTTGTAGTGTTTCGGTCACCTCTTGTGTCGAGGTAAAACGAGTTTGGTTGAAGCTGTTTAAATACAGTTTGAATGACTTAGATTCAATTAAATTGACTGACGTCGCGCACACCTTTACTTCAGCAACGGCTACAATTGGTTTGCCTTTGCTATTTAACCAAGACAGCTCATATAAGTTCCATAGATCACAGCCTGTGAATGGTAATTGCTCTGATAGCGCCAGATCATCTCGATTCAATTGTCTTGGTACTGGTTGTAACAAGCTAGGTTGGTATTGAGAGATATACTCTGTTTTTTGCCCTAGATTGAGTTTATCGAGCGCAGTTGAATCTTGGTAACGGTTTGCTGGTGTCATGGTTAATTCTCGTCTGTTGCAGATAATTTACTTATCAATGGCGAGATTGTAATAAATTTTACTGCGTAGTGATATGCTATAGCTGATTTAATCATTTTTTGGGGAATATAATGACTGCAGCTGTAACCGATGCGTTAATTGCTTTTTATGCGCGCTGTGAACAACTTTGGCAAACACAAGATTATTTACCACAGCAAGCGTTTGATCCCGAGTGGGATTCACCTTGCTTTATTGCCGACGCTAATCAACCACAATTACTTGCTGGACATAAAGCCTGGTTGCCAGTTAAACGCGATGAAATCACCTCTTTTAGTAACATAGAGTCTGCATTAAGTATTGCACTAGACCCTCAAATATCTGCTTTTTTTGGTTCTTATTTTAGTGATCATATGCCTGCGAGTTTTAATGATGAGATCATTGAATTGGTACAAGTATGGAGTGAAGATGACTCAAAGCGTTTGCAAGAAAATATGATAGCCCACTTGATGATGAAAAAAACACTCAAACAATCGCCAACCTTATTTATTGCTAGCTGCGCTGATGATATGCAGATCGTTGCATTGGATAATGTCAGTGGTGAAGTGGTGCGTGAAGTCTTAGGTAAAGGTATTTCGGAAGTGTTGGCGCCAGACCTGGCTACGTTTATTAGTCAGTTAACACCGGTGTTACTCGAATACTAGATTACGATAAAGAGTCAGTATAAAACAGCGCAAGTGATAACTCAGTTGCGCTTTTTTATGTCTTATTTGACGTCACCTAGTTATAAGTCAACAGCCTACCAAGGTAAATTTGATAATAAACGACAAGGTTCGCATTTAAAATCAAAGATACCGTGTAGTGATTCGGCTAATTGCCAGTCACCGCCACAACTTGGACAAGGGCGTGCTTTCTGGTCTTTTTCTGCCGTTTCAGCTAAATGATACAAATAGTAATAAGTCGGTATCTGGCTTTTCTGCTCAATGTCTTTTGCTAACTGCCAGCCAGTATTATTCAGTGGGCTGGTGATGTCCGTTAATGCGTCACTACATGCTTGCTTTAGTGTGGTGCCATGCATTTGTAATTCATCTGTTGAACTCCAATCTACTTGCCAGCGTAATAAATCCTGGTGATCGCCAACTGCTGGCGTGGGTAGTTTATACAGTGGGATAGGGGCGAGATGTTCACCGCAGCGCAGTGGTGAGCAAGTGCTGAGATAATGAGTATATAACACCTGCCATTCTGGCTGCTGACAAGGATCGGTATTGTCTGAATGTAGATCCATGCCTGTGAGGCGGATCTTAGGGGCAAGTAATCCAGCGTCACTTAAGGCTTGTAAGCGTTTTTCAACAATGTTGGAATGATGTCTCGGGTGTAAGCTTTCTTCTTCAGGGCAAACTACACGGGTAATAAATACGCCGTCATCCATACTGGTTGGGAATTCACGACCTAATATTTGGCCATTGTAACGCAGGGCATCAATAAGTTGGGTAATCGCACCATCGACAGCATCGATAGTCGTGTCTTGGTAACATTCAAAAGTCAGTTCTGCAGTAAACAAGGTATTCTCTCAATGGTGGCAACTGACCTTGTCTATTTATCAAGATACGATTTTGGTTACTCGTTTGATTCGTATCTTGATGAAATGTCGGATAGTCAGTCGCATGTTGCTGATGTAATTATTATAAATAGCCGCTATTGTGTTAAAAGCGCTTTTTTTAAGGCGGTGACTTCAGCTTTTAGCTCGGCGACTTCTTGGTGTAATGGTGCAAACTCTTCACGTACGGCGGCGATGGCTGTCGCTATTAACGCTGCTGTAGGCTCTGTTTCAGTTGCAGCGTTTACCGTTGCTTGCAGTTTTTCTGCTACTTTCGCATGCGGATCGAACTGCCATGTTTTCAATGTTTCAATAATATCGCGTAGACCGGCTGGCTGTGTCAGGTGCGACTTTATCAGTGCGACACTCGGTTGCTTCCCTTCTAGAGCCACTCGGTTTGCGGCATCAATTATATGCTGTCGGCTCATGTATATCTTCCTTCGTAATTTAGTGGATTAGATTATTTATGTTATAGCTGACTACTGACTGGCCGAATTAACGCAGCATGGTATCAAAATGATCAATGACTTCTGCCCAGTCAGCATCTTCGTAAATCGATTCTTGGAGAAACCGCGCTTGGGATTTGTTCCAAAACGGGGCTTCAAATAATAATACGCTGGCCTCGAGTTTATGCTGATGGATAAAACGTTTTATGCTTAGTTCATCATTTTCTAACCCAAGTTGCGCAAATAACGTTGCTAAGGTTTGCGTGGCTAAAAGCATCATCTGACTCCAATGTTTTTTTTCAGTATAGCCAGAGATGAGCAACAACGTTAGTTTATCACGGTCAATCTATCGCATAAGGCGGAACGATAAACTCTAATACTGTTGGTCCAGCCATCACAAGGCAGGCTTGATAAGAATTTTCCCCGTTACTGCTAAATTCAAAGTTAAACTTATAGCGAAATAAACTGCCTTTGTGTGGCAACCAACTGATACCCGCTTGAGCCGTTGATAACCATTGTAGTTGCTGCTGTTGGCAATATTGCTTGATTAGCGCATTGGCTAATTCGGCTTGTTTACGCAGGTGTGAAAAGATCACAATCCCGATAAACCCAACGACGATGGCTAACAAACTTCCCATATTCTAATCACTCCGTGATAGCTCATTCAATTATACGTCACTGCAGTTGTCATGTATTTCACTGCGCGTTAACGCTATTTCAATTTTGTTTACTCTATTCATTCGATTTAGCTAGCTTAGCCACGTTGCTGGCGAAACAGCAGGCCAATCGCGCTACCCAGGGTATTGGTACGGTTTGGATTACGTAACATGGCTAATACTTTGTTACGCAGTGCAGGTATTGCCACTAGGTCTGAAAACAGGTAAATAAATAGTTCTTCACCTTGCTGTTGTTGCACAGCAGCTTCAAAGAAGGCTAGTAATAGCGTTTCATCATTTAGATCATGCCAGCAGCGACCTGCTAATGCCACAATCGTTTGGCTAATATCCTGGTGCTTAAAGAGTGCTGGGTACAGGTCTGTTCGCAATCCCTGTGCTGGTGCGCTTGAAAAGGCGCGGATCAACATCGACAGACGTACATCGTCGGGTTTTTCTTGGGCTATTTCTTGGCTTATTAATGCCGCTAATGCTTCACTTAATACTGTTGGTAGCGCTTCATGCTCAAGGGCGAGGCACAGAGAATATAATGGCTCCGTTGGTAGTTTTGGTAATGCTGTCGCGACAAGTTGCGCATTGTTATCACGGTTTAAGCGTGCGGCGATATCGCAAATTCCTTGAACACCGACTTCTTGCCATTGTTCAAATCCTAGCTTATTGGCAAAGTAATTATGTGCAGTTGGATAATATTTACTTTCTGGGCGAATAAAATCACGGTTGATAACGGCATTGAGCATGGCTACTTTATCTGTGCTTGGTTTAAACACATAGGGGTTTGTTGCCAGATGTTCTTGTTGCTCTTCACTTGGGGTTTTTTCTAACATCAGACCCAGTGACTCAACCACCATATTAAGGAAGGTATTACGAGTACCTTGGATCAGTAGACCTTGTTCATCTAGTGGGAATTTAAGAAACCAAAGGTAGTGTTGGTTATTCTCATTTTTGTTCCAAAAGGTGATCGCAAATTGAGCATGGCGCTGCAGTGGTGCTGGGTAAGGTCGCTGGGCTGATTCAAACTGCATAAAGTCGTCGGTTGAAATTTTGCTGATCTTACGACCCATGTCATACACACGAAATTGAGTCTTTGCTTGTAACAGAAATTCCGATAGCGTGTTGAGGGTATGCATATTTGCCATGATCTAATGTGTCCAAGTGATAAGTAGAGATGAATGGAGCTTAAGTATTAGCGTATTATACGCAAACATTATCAAGATGCGAATTGAGATCACAACGGACTTTTGTATCTTTGCTGTGCTGGCGTATAATGCCGTTAAATTTGTTTGGTCTCGTTGCTAAGTTAGTGTCGTGAGCCTTAAATCGAGATATAACTATGACTATCTATTTGCAAGCTCAACAGTTGCTGACAGCGATTGAAGCGGAATTGCAAAACATTGCACTGTGGAATAACGTGAAACCAAGTACAGATGCGTTAGCGAGTACAGCCCCATTTTGCATTGATACTATGCCCTTTACTGATTGGTTACAGTTTATCTTTTTAGATAAAATGACGCAGCTGGTGGTCATGCAAATGCCGCTACCTGCGAACATGGCAATACACCCAATGGCCGAAGAAGCTTTAAAACCCGTTATTGCGGATACACGTGAATTGTTAAGCCTGATTTTAACGTTTGATCAGCTATTAAATAAAAACAGTTAAAATAATTAAATACAGCGAGTTAGGTAATAAAACACAATGTTAGATATTTTATATCAAGATGAATACTTAGTGGCGATTGATAAACCAGCTGGTTTGTTGGTTCACCGCAGCTGGTTAGACAGTCATGAAACGCAGTTTGCGATGCAAATGGTACGTGATCAAATTGGCCAGCATGTTTATACCGTGCACCGTTTAGATAGACCAACATCAGGTGTATTGTTATTTGCCTTATCAAGTGATGTAGCGAGACAGATGAGTGAGATTTTTCAGGCTCACGCATTAACCAAGCGTTACCTTGCTGTGGTACGCGGTTGGATCAATGAAGCGGGTACCCTCGATTACGCGCTTAAGGTCGAGTTAGACAAGATAGCCGACAAGCAAGCAACGCAAGATAAAGAAGCACAAGAGGCTGTTACTCATTATCGTCCTCTGCATCAGGTTGAAATACCGTATGCGGTCAGTAAAAATCATCCGACGAGTCGCTATTGTTTAATGGAACTTGAACCGCAAACGGGCCGTAAGCACCAGTTACGTCGTCACATGAGACATCTTTTCCATCCTATCGTGGGCGATACGACCCATGGTGATGGTCGCCATAATGTGTTTTATCGCGAGCACTTTAACTTGCAGCGCTTGTTATTGATTTCAAAATCCTTGTCTTTCATTCACCCTGTGACAGAGCAGGAAGTTCATATTGAAGCCGCCGTTGGTGAAGAAGTGTTAGGCTTATTTGATAAATTTGGTTGGCCCGCACAAGAAAGTGACTACTTGCCAAACGCGTAATTGAAAGGCGTGAAAAACGGTGTTTTTCGCTTGTTAACGTACAGATAAACTTAAGTTACACTTTGTTACGTAAGTTTATCTGTAAAACTGTTATTATTATCGGTTATTTTTAATCTTACCTACCTCGCCTGCATGGGCTAAACCCGTTACTTTCACTGTGTAGCAGGTTAAATATCAGCTTTGTACCTACTTTCCTAAAGTAAAACCCTGCCATGTGATCACTTCAAGCGTGTCTATATTGATAGTGTTGTTAAAAAAGCGATCCAATTGTACCGTTTTGTACCATTGTGAGTGGCTATTCAAATCTAAACTGCCGATAGGGTAATTGTTATGACTATTGTTTTTAGCAGGCTATAGTTAACGCAACAAAGGAAGCTAATCATGCATCCTCAACAAATTCAGCTGTATCGGTTCGCCGTTATAGCACTATTTAGTTTGTTCACTTAGGAGTGAGAGATGAGTAACGCGTTTGCAAATCTACAGAAAGTAGGTAAGTCGTTAATGTTACCAGTATCGGTATTACCGGTTGCGGGTATTTTATTAGGTGTTGGTGCAGCCAAGTTTAGTTGGATGCCTGAAATCTTGTCTAGCATCATGGAACAAGCTGGTGGTTCTGTATTTGGCCAAATGGCGTTGCTATTCGCTATTGGTGTTGCACTTGGTTTTACTAAAAATGACGGTGTAGCTGGTTTAGCGGCTATTGTTGGCTACGGTATTATGACGGCAACGCTAGGTGTAATGGCTGGCGTAATGGGCGTTGAGAGCATCGATACTGGTGTACTTGGTGGTATCCTTGTCGGTGGTTTAGCTGGTTGGGTATTTAACCGCTTCTATACTATTCGTCTACCTGAATACTTAGGTTTCTTTGCGGGTAAACGTGCAGTACCAATTATTACTGGTTTTGCTGCAATCTTATTAGGTCTTGTCCTATCAGTTGTTTGGCCTCCTGTTGGCGGCGCTATCTCGGCATTCTCTGATTGGGCTGCTTATCAAAATCCTGCAATGGCATTTGGTATCTACGGCGTTGTCGAACGTGCATTGATCCCATTTGGTTTACACCATATCTGGAACGTACCTTTCTTCTTTGAAGCGGGCGCATATTGTAAAGCGGTTGATGGTTCGGCTATCACTGCAGCGACTCAAACAATCTGTACTGCTGCCAATGGCGAATGGTTTACGGGTGAAATCTCACGTTATGTAGCTGGTGACCCTACTGCCGGAAACATGGCTGGTGGTTACATGTTTAAAATGTTTGGTCTACCTGCTGCTGCTATCGCAATTGCTCACTCAGCTAAACCTGAAAACCGCGCTAAAGTAATGGGTATCATGGCATCAGCTGCGTTAACTTCATTCCTAACGGGTATTACTGAACCAATTGAATTTGCATTCCTATTCGTTGCTCCAGTACTTTATGTTATCCACGCTTTATTAGCGGGTTCTGCTTTCGTAGTGATGATTCTACTAGGCATTAAACACGGTACTACGTTCTCACACGGTTTCATTGATTTCACTGTATTGTTCAGCCAATCAACGAACGGTATTTGGTTACCAGTTGTTGGTCTTGTTTACGCTGCAATCTACTACACTGTATTCCGCGTAGTGATTAAGATGCTAGACCTTAAAACTCCGGGTCGTGAAGATGAATCTGAAGACGTTGCTGCAGCTCCTGTATCAACTGACGCAATGGCGGCTGAATTAGTTGCTGCATTCGGTGGTAAAGACAACATCACTAACTTAGACGCTTGTATCACTCGTCTACGTGTAAGTGTTAACTCTATTGATGACGTTGACCAAGAGAAATTGAAAGCTCTCGGCGCTCGTGCTGTCGTAGTTGTAGGCTCTGGTATCCAAGCAATTTTTGGTACTAAATCTGATAATCTACGTACTGATATGGAACAATATATCAATACGCTATAACTAAAAATGCAGTCTGTTTTAGGCTGCTGAGATAAAAATGGCATCAATAATGATGCCATTTTTTTTACACTATGATTCTGAACTTCTTCTGCTCTGTATTTACCATCCTTGAAAGACACAAAATATTCAACTCTAGATAGAGCTGGCCATAATGCACTCCCCATTAAAGGTGTTTCATGTTAAAAAATATGTCACTCAAAAATAAACTCGCGCTATCAGCTAGTCTGGCCATTATATTGGGCGGAATACTGGTTGCTTCAGTATCATTTTGGTCTTCGTTACAACGCTTGGATGTTGATATCGCAGAGCGATTAAAAGGTTCTTCGGCATCGTATAATAAGTATGTTGCCGATTGGATTGAATCTAAAGGCGTCATCCTAGGCTCGCTATCTAATGATATTGGTCCGGCAACACTGGAAAAACATTTACAACAAATGTCAGTATCGGGTGGGTTTGACAATGTATTCGCTGCTTTTTCTGACGGTAGTCAAAAGAATGCGAATGGGGTCATATTACCGGTAGGTAATGATGATCCAAGAAAATGGGGGTGGTACATTAATGCTAAAGCGGATCCTTCCAAAGTATTTATGGACAACCCTACTGTTGCCGCGGCTACCGGAGCAAATGTGGTTTCGTTAGGTCATTTACATCAGCTGCAAGGGCAGCCTGTGGTTATTGGTGCTGATGTTGAAATTAATGATATTTTACAGAGCATGGCAGCCGTGATACTACCTGGCGATGGCTATATGTTTATTGGTAATCAGCAAGGTACTATCTTTGCTCACCAGGATATAAATTTATTAAATAAACAGATCTCTTCGTTAGGGCTCGATTTTGGTGCTATTAAGTTGCATTTAGCTAACCCGAAAATTGAGAAGATAATGATAAATGGGGTCGAAAATATTGTTTATGCCGAATCGATTGTAGGCAGTGAACTATTTATTGTTATTGTCGTTAATTATGCTTCCGCAGTTGCGCCATTGTATTCGGCAATATGGAGTCAGGTTATCGCCACAACGCTTGTTGTTATTGTATGCACATTTTTATTCAACTTGTTGTGTAATATGCTGTTTCAACCTTTGTTAAGAGTATCGGATGCGTTAGCGTTAATCGCACAGGGTGGTGGAGACCTGACCCAGCGTATTGAACTTCATGCTAATGATGAAGTTGGAAAATTAGCCGATAGCTTTAATTTGTTTGTTAGCAGTCAGCAGCAGTTGATTCTGCATATTCGAACGCAATCGGAAACCTTGACGAGTGAATCCATTGAGGGCGAACGACAGGCTAACCAATCTGTTGGTGATCTGAATCATCAACAACAAGAAATTGAGATGGTTGCGACGGCCGTGACTGAAATGGCTTCTGCAACCCAAGAGATTGCCTCTCATGCGGAGCAAACCGCCAGCGCAGCGCAAGATTCAACAGGTAGCACTGAACAAGGCCGACAGTTGGTATTGAATTCCAAAAAATCGATCAATAATTTAGCCTATGAAGTGGCTGACGCCTCGAAAGTGATTGGCGATTTAAACCGCCACGCACAAGATATCACCACCATACTGGCGACCATTCAAGGTATTGCAGAGCAAACCAATTTATTGGCGTTGAATGCGGCGATTGAAGCAGCGCGAGCTGGAGAGCAAGGGCGTGGTTTTGCGGTAGTTGCTGATGAAGTTAGGGTGTTATCACAGCGTACTCAGTCATCGACAGAGGAAATTAAGGCTACAATCGATACTTTACAATTGACGACGAAAGAAGCGGTCAATCTCATGGACAGTAGCTCGACATTGGCGGTTCATTCAGTTGCTGATGCCGATCAAGCGGCGAATGCCTTAGAAGAAATTAATAAGTCGGTGGTATTAATCAGTGATATGGCCACTCAGATCGCCACCGCCGCGGAAGAGCAAACTCAAGTCACAGGGGAAATATCGCAGAATGTCATCGCCATTAAAGATGTGTCGGATACACTCGTTTTAGGTGCTAGCCAGAACTTGGTACAGTCACAGCAACTTAATCATCAGGCAAGTGAATTAAATGGCAAAGTAGCGACATTTATAGTGTAAATAGGCGTGATAGCGTTCGTTTAATGTGAGCTATTCGACTCATTTGATGAGTCGAATAGGAGTTTTTTAGACTTATATTATTCATTCAGTCTATTTTTAGTGCTAAAAAAGCCCAGCATTGCTGGGCATCATTATTTACTTAATACTCAAAGATTAGTTGTTTGAGTGTAGTTCTGCGTTTAGTTCAACCGCTGATTTATTCGTTAAGCATTCAATTGTGCCTGTGATTGAATTACGACGGAATAATAAATCATCTTTACCCGCTAAATCACGTGCTTTAACGACTTCAACCGCTTGGTTATTTGCATCTAGCATTTGAACTTTAGAACCCGCTGTAATGTATAAGCCTGATTCAATCGTGCAACGGTTACCCATTGGGATACCTAAACCAGCGTTTGCGCCCAGTAAGCAGTTTTCGCCCATTGAGATAACTAATTGGCCACCGCCACTTAATGTACCCATGATAGACGCGCCGCCACCGATATCAGAACCGTTGCCAACAATGACACCAGCAGAGATACGGCCTTCAACCATGCTCACGCCTTCAGTACCAGCGTTAAAGTTAACAAAACCTTCATGCATGATAGTCGTGCCTTCGCCAACGTGTGCGCCTAAACGTACACGTGCAGTGTGAGCAATACGTACACCAGACGGTACAACGTAGTCTGTCATTTTAGGGAATTTATCAACACAGCTTACCGTTAATACTTCACCTGCTAGACGCGCTTCAATTTGACGATCTGCAAGTTCAGGTAAGTCGATAGGACCTAGGTTAGTCCAAGCGATGTTATGCAGTAGACCAAAGATACCGTCTAATACTGTGCCGTGTGGCTTAACTAAGCGGTGAGAGATAAGTTGTAGTTTTAAATAACCTTCAGCAACCGATGCTGGTTTTTCATCCGTAGCAAGAATAACAAGTACTAATGGTTGCTTACTGTTTGCAGCTGCCGTTGCAAATTTAGCGTTGGCTGCATCATCGTTGGCTGTGAATGCTGCTGCAAGTTGCGCTGCTTGTGCAGACGTTACTTCAACAACTTCATTTTGACCTTGATAAGTAACGATCTCGCTAATATCAGCAACCAATTTATCACTTGGGTTTAGTAGCGGGTTAGGGAAAAAAGCTTCGATAATTTTACCTGCAGTGTTTTTAGTTGCACTACCGAAAGCGAGTGAAAAAGTTGCCATAGCTGAAAAATCTCCATTTAGAATAAAGGCGTGATATTCATACACCACGCCGGATCTGAGTATTGGGTTCTATTTATTTTTATAAATAATAAAATATTACTGTTAGTTCTATCACATTTCGCTTTGTCGTTTCAAAGAAAATGATGATTGTTATTTTTCGGTCAGCTAGCTATCGGCCAATTCTGTTATCAGATTATGGCGTAATTCTGCTTGTTGTTCTGGCGATAACGGTTGATTGTTATTGCCCGAAATAATAAAGAAATCCTCAGCGCGTTCACCGATGGTCGAAATCTTCGCGTTATGCAATACGATATTTTCTGAGCTTAATATTGCGCTAATTCGCGCAAGTAGCCCTGGCGTATCCAAGGTGATGATTTCGACAAAGGTACGTTTTTTCTTCGTGGCTAAGAACGTGACTTTGGTTTTCACCGAAAATTGCTTTATTTGTCGTGGAATACGCTGTTTTCTTAACACTGGCGCTTTAGCTGCTGTTAACACTGTTTCTAATGATTCTTGCAATGCGTACACACGATCAGGGGCGAGGGTATCACCGGTTTGATCTAAGATCACAAAGCTATCGAGTACATAGCCATTACGACTTGAAGTGATTTTAGCATCATGAATGTTTAAGCATTTATTACCTAATGCAGATACTGCAGAGGAAAATAGGTGTTTATTTTCTTTTGCATAAATGAATACTTCATTACCACCGCGGGTACTGTTTTGACTAATCAGCACCAAAGGTTTTGTTGGGTCTTGGTGATTCAAAATCCCCGTTGTGTGCCAACAGATCTGGCTCGGGTCGTTACGTAAAAAGTACTCGGAGCGGAATGTTGCCCACAAGGCTTGGATCTGCTCAAGACTAAAGCTACTATTTTCTAAAAAAGCCAAAGCCGTATCTTTGTTGTGACGGATCCTGAATTTAGCATCTAATGGGTTTTCTAAACCACGGCGAAGAGCTTGCTGCGTGAGGAAGTATAATTCACGTAGTAGTGAACCTTTCCAGTTATTCCATAAGGTGTCATTGGTCGCGCAGATATCTGCAACCGTGAGGCAATAGAGGTAATTCAAATGCTCTTGATCGCCAATGGTACGGGCAAACTCAGTAATGATGTCAGGATCATGAATATCACGACGTTGCGCTGTGACTGACATTAATAAATGGTATTTTACTAATCGCGCGACGAGTTTACGATCGGCTTTGTTAATACCGTGCTTTTTACAAAATGCACGGACATCAATGGCGCCAATTTCTGAATGATTCCCTTTCTGCCCCTTGCCTATATCATGGAAAATAGCCGCGATAAGTAACAATTCGGGTTTTTCTAAACGCGGGTATATCTCACAACATAAAGGATGTGTTTCTTTGGTTTCATCACGCTTGTAAGAATCAATGATCTTCACTAAACGGTGAGTATGTTCGTCAACAGTGTAGTTATGAAATAGATCAAACTGCATTTGCCCAAGAATACGACTCCACTGTGGAATGTAAGCGGCAATGACACCGTGTTTATGCATGAGCGTCAGTGCTAAACCGCTGGCGTTAGGATGCTTAAGCAATAGCATGAATTGTTCACGACATTCGGGGATGTCTTCTAACCACATCGTCAGTTTACGTCTCGCGTCACGCAATTCGCGTATCGTGCCTGCATAAATACCGGTAATGTGTTCGTTATCTGCAATGTGACAAAACAATTCAATGATTGCGCTGGGACGACGGGTAAACAGATCGGTGCTGGTGGTATCAATAAGGCTACCACGAAGACGAAAATCGGCAGTGATGTTGCGCACATCCATGCCGACATGTCCGAGTATCGCTTGATTGAATAGCTGTAATAGCATTTCATTGAGCTCGGTAACTCGACGAATGGTTTGGTAAAATTGCTTCATCATGGTTTCAACAGCATGATTACCATCGCCGCTATAACCTAACGCGTCTGCAACCGTTGTTTGGCGGTCGAAGAGCAGGCGGTTATCACAACGCTTTAGCCCAAGGTGCAGGGCAAATCTAACGCGCCATAAAAAGTTCTGACAATCTTCCAGTTCGCGGTATTCACCTTTGGTTAAAAAACCATGGTTAGTTAACTCTAAGAAACTGTTAGAGCCAAAATGACGGCGGGTGATCCACAGAATCGTTTGTAAATCGCGTAATCCACCTGGGCTACTTTTTAAATCGGGTTCTAAATTGTATGAAGAACCTTTGAATTGATGATGTCGAGCAAGTTGCTCTTCATGCTTAGCTTGGAAAAAGTCTTGGCTTGGCCAAAATGTTTCTGGGTCAATAATGTCTTGTAACTGTGCGTAAGTGTCTTCCGAACCCGTGATCAAGCGCGACTCTAATAGATTGGTCGCAATCGTGATGTCACCCAAGCCTTTCTCTAAACATTCTTCGATAGTACGAACACTGTGACCCACTTCTAAACGTAGATCCCATAACATGGTGATAAAGAGTGATATTGACAGCTCTTGTTCTGTGGTTAGGGTGGATGTAGTCGTGATGAGCAGATCTATGTCTGATTTAGGGTGTAACTCGCCACGGCCATAACCGCCGACGGCAACCAGTGCTAATTCGGGATGAGTGGCTAAGGTAAATTTTTGCCAAAGACGATTTAGCAATTGATCCATGTATTCTGCGCGGCAAGATACTAACGCAATGATATCATCGCCATCAAAGAAGCGCTGTTCAAGCCAAGACTGAAACTCTTGCATGTGTGTTTTACAATGACTAAGGGTTAACTCTTCATCCGAGAGTAATGCGGGAACATATTGAGTTGTATCCATACGACGCCTTCCTGGAGTTCGATAGAAAAATGGGAACAGCAGGCGCTGTTCCCATGGTAACTAATTATAAAACTAGCATTTATCTATGATTAATTTCAAGGTATCTATTACTAATCTCAAACGGTGAAAATTAGTTCTTTAAGATACGCGGGATAGTTTCTTCATCACGTAATGTCAGAATTTCACAGCCATCTTTAGTAACGACAAGCGTGTGTTCCCATTGTGCTGAATTTTTATTATCTTTGGTTAGTACAGTCCAATGATCATCGGCAACTACATTGTGTTTTTTACCCGCGTTAATCATAGGTTCAATCGTGAAGCACATACCTTCTTTAAGCACGAGGTTCTGATTGCTCTCGTTGAAGCGAGATTTGTAATGTAATACTTGTGGTTCTTCATGGAATTTGTCACCAATGCCATGACCACAGTATTCTTCTACGATTGAGTATTTACGTGTTGGGTTCGCTTTATTATGCGCTTTGATTTTTTTCTCAATGATTTCACCAATGCGGCTTAATCGAGCACCCGGTTTTACTTGGCGTAGGCCTTCATAGAGTGCTTCTTGTGAGATGCGGCATAATTGTTTATCACGCGGAGATACTTCACCGATGAAAAACATTTTCGATGTATCGCCGTGGAAACCATCTTTGATCACCGTGATATCCATATTCAGAATATCGCCATCTTCTAGCGGGCGTTCATCAGGCACACCATGGCAAACAACGGTGTTGATTGATGTGCAGATTGATTTTGGAAATGCAGTATCATCGTTTTCATCGTAGCTTGGGTAATACAAAGGCGCTGATAATGCGTCGTTTGCTAAAGTGAATTCATGACAACGATCATTTAATTCCTGAGTGGTCACCCCGGCAACTACAAACGGTTCTATCATTTCTAGTACTTGTGCTGCTAGGCGACCAGCAACACGCATTTTTTCGATTTGCTCTTCAGTTTTAATGACTACGCTCATTTTTCACTCTTCAATATATAGATGTTTTGTTTATGGCTATATTGTAACGCTAATGCGAGTGATAAGCATAAATTTTTTTGTAATTCAAAGTCTCATTATCAAGTGCTGACTATTTATAGCTGTTTTGTTGGTATTTTCCAGCGGAATTAATTTATTTATAGGCAGAATAAATCCCCATAAAATACGATAATTAAAGCGGTGATTAGCGTTATTTAATCGTGTTAATGAGAAAAAATCGCGTGACAAAAATTTGTGCTATTTATCTGTATATGGTATAAAGCGCGCAATGAATTAACAAATTTCTGTTACAGGTTGTTTATTAACTTCATACACACATATTTTATATAAATCACACACACATCGGCACATTTATCGGGGTGCTTTTGCTTTGTTTGGTAACTGTTTGATTATCTTACTATTACTTAGAAGTTAAAGTCGAAAAAATGGGATGTGTGGAGGCCTAACCCCATACAAAACAAAGGAAATTTATAATGGCTACTGTATCAATGCGCGATATGCTACAAGCTGGTGTTCACTTCGGTCACCAAACTCGTTACTGGAACCCAAAAATGAAGCAATTCATTTTCGGTGCTCGTAGTAAAGTACATATCATCAACTTAGAACAAACTGTACCTATGTTCAACGAAGCTCTTGGTTTCATCAAAAGCGTTGCAGACAAAAAAGGTAAAGTTCTTTTTGTTGGTACTAAAAAAGCTGCTGGCGAAACAATCAAAGAAGCTGCACTTTCATGTGACCAGTTCTACGTTGATCACCGCTGGTTAGGCGGTATGTTGACTAACTGGAAAACAGTTCGTCAATCAATCAAACGTCTAACTACTCTAGAAGCACAATCACAAGACGGTACATTCGAGCAACTTACTAAGAAAGAAGCTCTAATGAACACTCGTGAAATGGAAAAACTAGAGAAAAGCCTTGGTGGTATCAAAACTATGGGCGGTTTACCAGACGTTATCTTCATTATCGATGCTGACCACGAGCACATCGCTATTAAAGAAGCTAACAACCTAGGTATCCCAGTAGTAGCTATTGTTGATACAAACTCAAACCCAGACAACATCGATTTCGTTGTACCTGGTAACGATGATGCGATCCGTGCTATCAAACTTTATGCAGGTGCTGTAGCAGCAACTGTAAATGAAGGCCGTAATCAAGACATCGCTGCACAAGCTGAAAGCGACTTCATCGAAGAAGCTAAATAATAGCTTTTCGATTTGATCGATGCTCTTATTAACTAAGTGCACTATTTAGTTAGCAGGAGCCATATGGCTCCTGTTTTTTTTTGTATAAGAATTGAGGAAATTACCCATGGCAATTACTGCTGCAATGGTTAAAGAACTGCGCGAACGTACAGCTGCAGGTATGATGGATTGTAAGAAAGCTCTTGTTGCTGCTGAAGGCGATATGGAACTAGCAATCGAAAACATGCGTAAATCAGGCGCTGTTAAAGCGGCTAAAAAAGCAGGTCGTATTGCTGCTGAAGGCGTTGTTAAAACTAAAGTTGCTAACGGCGTTGCTGTTCTAGTTGAAATTAACTCAGAAACAGATTTCGTAGCAAAAGATGCAAGCTTCCTAGCATTTGCTAACCAAGTTGTTGAAGTTGCTCACGCTGGTGAATTCGATTCAGCTGAAGCGTTACTAGCTGCTAAATACGATGCTGAACTAACAGTTGAAGAAGCACGTGCTAACCTAATCGCTAAAATCGGCGAAAACATCAACGTACGTCGTTCTGTTGTAGTTAAAGGTGATAACCTTGCTGCATACGTACACGGTGGCACTATCGGTGTTGTTACTGTACTTAAAGGCGGTGACGAAGAACTAGCTAAGAAACTTGCTATGCACGTAGCAGCAGCTAAGCCAGAATTCGTTAAACCTGAAGATGTACCAGCTTCAGTTGTTGAAAAAGAAAAAGCGATCCAAATCGAAATCGCAGTGAACAGTGGCAAACCACAAGAAATCGCTGAGAAAATGGTTATCGGTCGTATGAAGAAATTCACTGGTGAAGTGAGCCTTACAGGTCAAGCTTTCATCATGGAACCTTCAAAAACTGTTGGTCAACTTCTTAAAGAAGAAGGCGCAGACGTTGTAAACTTCATCCGTATCGAAGTTGGTGAAGGCATCGAGAAAGCTGAAGATGATTTCGCAGCTGAAGTTGCAGCTACAGTAGCAGCAGCAAAAAAAGCATAATTTAATTATTGCTTAAGATTTAATATAGACCGCGGCTTAGGCTGCGGTTTTTCCACAATTAGGATAAAGAGATCATGATGACTACCAACCCGAAACCTGCATATCGTCGTATTTTATTAAAGCTTAGTGGTGAAGCTCTAATGGGAGAAGAGAGCTTTGGTATTGACCCTAAAGTTCTAGATCGCATGGCGCAAGAGATTAAAGAAATTGTTGAGTTAGGTGTTCAAGTTGGTTTGGTTATTGGTGGCGGTAACTTATTCCGTGGTGCAGGCCTTGCTGAAGCGGGTATGAACCGTGTAGTGGGCGATCACATGGGCATGTTAGCAACTGTGATGAATGGCTTAGCAATGCGTGATGCACTACACCGTGCTTATGTGAATGCTCGTTTAATGTCTGCAATTGAATTACGTGGCGTATGTGACAGCTACAACTGGGCTGAAGCAATTAGTTTATTAAAAACAGGCCGAGTAGTAATCTTCTCTGCTGGTACAGGTAACCCATTCTGTACAACTGACTCTGCAGCATGTTTACGTGGTATTGAAATTGAAGCTGACATTGTATTGAAAGCGACAAAAGTTGACGGCGTATATTCTGAAGATCCAGTTAAAAATCCAAATGCTGAATTTTACGAGACGCTTGAATATCGTGAAGTTGTTGAAAAAGAACTTAAAATTATGGATCTATCTGCATTCACTATGGCGCGCGATCATAATTTACCGATGCGTGTATTTAACATGACTAAGCCTGGTGCTTTACGCCGTGTTATTATGGGTGAAGCTGAAGGCACATTGATTTCAAATGCAGCAAAGAAATAAAACTGAGTCTCAATTTCAGTAAATAAATACAATAGTTTAAAGTTTAGAGGGATTATAACAAGACCTCTAAATTGAATTGATTTACACTATGTCAGTTAATTCTCATAGTTAAAGCAGTGTTTGTACTGCCAATAAATTTAAGGAAGACGTTGTGATCAACGAAATTAAAGATGACGCTCAGACCCGTATGGGCAAAACTATCGAAGCACTGAAAGGTCAATTATCTAAAGTACGTACTGGCCGTGCACACCCGAGTATCCTAAACGGTATTACAGTATCTTACTATGGTGCTAATACACCACTTAACCAAATTGGTAACGTAGGTACTGAAGATTCTCGTACATTAAGCATTACAGTATTTGATGCAACTATGGTTCAAGCTGTAGAAAAAGCAATCATGATGTCTGATTTGGGTCTTAACCCACAGTCTGCAGGTACGAATATCCGTATTCCATTACCAGCATTAACTGAAGAACGTCGTAAGAGCTTAATCAAAGTTGTTCGTCATGATGCTGAGCAAGCGCGTGTTGCTATTCGTAACATTCGTCGCGACGCAAACGGCGACATTAAAGGTTTATTAAAAGAAAAAGAAATCGGTGAAGATGACGATCGCCGCGCACAAGATGAAGTTCAAAAACTGACTGATGTTTATATCAAGCAAGTTGATACAGTATTAGCAGATAAAGAAAAAGACTTAATGGAAGTGTAGTTTCGATTCCACTTTTAAGACGCCGTGTTTCGATGCGGCGCTTTAGATTTTAATGGATAAAGAAAGTATTTTTAATGGATAAAGATAGTAATGGTAAACTCAAGCGAACTCGAAGCGTTAGTTAATGACTCGAAACCTAAGCATGTTGCAATCATTATGGATGGCAATGGCCGTTGGGCTGAGCAGCGTGGAAAAATACGTGTTAAAGGCCACCATGAAGGTGTTAAGTCTGTTCGTCAAGTTGTAAGTAGTGCATTAGCTATGGGGATTGAGTCGTTAACACTATTTGCATTTAGTAGTGAAAATTGGCGTCGTCCGGAAGCTGAAGTTAGTGTGTTGATGAAATTATTCATGACAGTACTAACGCGAGAAGTTAAGAAATTACACAAAAACCAAATTCGCCTAAAAATTATCGGCGATGTCTCTGCATTTAGTCCTGCCATTCAAGCAAAGATCACTGAAGCTGAAACGTTAACGCGTCATAACACCAAGCTTACACTCAATATCGCAGCCAACTACGGCGGGCAATCGGATATTACTCACGCGGCGAAGCAGATTGCTATCGCGGTTAAAACCGGTGCAATGAGTGTTGATGAAATTGATGATAAAATGCTAGGGCAGCATATTGCCATGGCCGATCAATCAGCCGTTGATTTGATGATTCGTACAGGTGGAGACCATCGCATTAGTAACTTTTTGTTGTGGCAACTCGCGTATGCCGAATTATTGTTTACTGATACTTTGTGGCCTGATTTTGATAGTGCTGCTTTTGAAGATGCCATCTTTAACTTTGTAAACAGAGAACGTCGTTTTGGCGGTACTGGTGCTCAGATCCGAGCGATCTTAACGAAACAGCAATAAACACATATACATAAACGTTTAGATATTATCTGGGCGTTTTCAATAGGAGAACAACTCTTGCTTAAGCAACGAATTACGACCGCATTAATTTTAGCGCCTTTAGCGCTTGCCGCTATTTTCTTGTTACCGCTGCAATGGTATGCACTAGCTATCGCAGGTGTTTTTATATTAGCAACAAAAGAGTGGGCTGTATTGGTTGATAAAAACAATACAAAATTACCGAATGCCCTCATTGTGGGTTATTCACTGATTTTGGGTGCCTCATTATTAGTTATACCGCCAGATGTACGTAATATCTGGCATGTAAGTGGTGGTGAAATTGTTTTAGTACCATTAGTTAGTGCTATTTTAAGCATTGGTGCTATTTGGTGGGTGATTTGTGCTGGGTTAGTATTAACTTATCCTAATAGTGCTAAAGCATGGACCAAGAATACGTTAGTTAAAGTTGTCTTTGGTATTGTGACATTAGTACCCTTTTTCTGGGCTATGTTAGCACTGCGTTCTTTTGATTATGCCCATGACCAACAGTCTGGCGCATGGTTAGTAATGCTAG
The DNA here is from genome assembly GCF_015082335.1 of Moritella sp. F3. Lineage (NCBI taxonomy): Bacteria > Pseudomonadati > Pseudomonadota > Gammaproteobacteria > Alteromonadales > Moritellaceae > Moritella > Moritella sp. F3. Next base: position 42,183 of record NZ_BLRL01000018.1, read on the forward strand.
TGATGTTCTTAGTTTGGGGCGCAGATTCAGGTGCTTATTTTACCGGCAAAAAATTTGGTAAAAATAAATTAGCACCTAAAGTAAGCCCAGGTAAAACACGAGAAGGTTTTCTTGGTGGTGTTGCTGTTTCGATGATTATCGCGTTAATTGCTGCCGTTGTGATGGCTGTTTCACCTTCAGGGGAACTTGATAGCACCAAGCTTGTCATAGTTTTGTTCACGTGTTTCGTTACTTCAATTTCATCAACATTAGGCGATCTTAACGAGAGCATGTTCAAACGTGAAGCGGGTGTAAAAGACAGTGGAACGTTATTGCCTGGTCACGGCGGTATTTTAGATCGCATCGATAGCTTAACGGCTGCATTACCGGTATTTGCTGTTATTTATTTAGTTTGTTTTTAAGGGAGCGTTATTGTGATTGGATTAACGATACTGGGTGCAACCGGCTCGATCGGTAAGAGTACCCTTGCAGTTATTCGTCAAAATCCTGAGCGCTTTCGGGTACTGGCTTTAACCGCGAATAGTAATGTCACTGAGATGCTGGCGCAATGTTTAGAATTTAAACCTTGCTATGCAGTGATGCTTAATGACATTGCTGCTGGTCAGTTAGCGCAACAACTAAAATCACTTAACTGTTCTACCGAAGTGTTATCGGGGATCGATGCTTTATGTCAGGTTGCTGCACTTGATGAGAGTGATATGGTGATGGCTGCGATTGTAGGTGCCGCAGGACTGATGCCAACCTTGGCCGCTGTACGTGCTGGAAAACGTATTTTACTGGCAAATAAAGAAGCGTTAGTGATGTCTGGTGCTTTGTTTATGGAAGAAGTCAAAGCCAGTGGCGCCGAGCTATTACCGATTGATAGTGAACATAATGCCATATTCCAGGCTATGCCGTTAGCTGTGCAAAGTAACCTCGGTTTTTGTGACCTAGTTGCGGAGGGGATCAGTAAAATCCTGTTAACTGGTTCTGGCGGACCATTTCGCTATAGCAATATTGCTGACTTGGCTGCTGTGACGCCTGCGCAAGCTTGTGCGCATCCTAATTGGTCTATGGGTCAGAAAATTTCTGTTGATTCTGCGACTATGATGAACAAAGGCCTAGAGTATATCGAGGCTAAGTGGTTATTCAATGCGGATGAATCTCAGATCCAAGTGGTTATCCATCCTCAGTCAGTGATTCATTCTATGGTGCAATACACTGATGGTTCAGTATTAGCCCAGATGGGTGAACCAGATATGTGTACCCCGATTGCCCATGCAATGGCTTATCCAAAACGTATTCCTTCAGGTGTTAAACCACTCGATTTTTTCGAGATGGGTGAACTGACTTTCTTGAAACCTGACTATGCGCGTTATCCTTGTTTGAAATTAGCGATTGATGCTTGTTACCAAGGCCAAGCGGCAACAACAACATTAAACGCTGCCAATGAAATAGCGGTCGGTGCTTTCTTAACTGGGCAAATTGGCTTCACGGATATCGCACGTGTAAATGCCACGGTTTTGGAAGGTTTAACTATTTCTGAAACAAAAAATATTGATGCATTGATTGATATTGATGCAATGGCGCGAATTGACGCCCAACAAACAATAAGCAGAGTAACAAAATGATATCGTCTTTATGGAATCTAGGTGCATTTATTGTTGCTCTAGGCATTTTAGTTGCTATACACGAATTTGGTCATTTTTGGGTCGCACGTCGTTGCGGGGTTAAAGTATTACGTTTTTCAATTGGTTTCGGTAAAACAATCTGGATGCGTACCGGCAAAGACGGCACTGAATATGCGATAGCAATGATCCCGTTAGGCGGTTTCGTCAAAATGCTTGATGAGCGTGTTGATGACGTACCTGCAGAATTAAAATCACAAGCGTTTAACCGTAAACCGGTATTAGCACGGATCGCCATTGTAGCTGCAGGGCCTTTAGCTAACTTTGCATTAGCTATTGTGGCTTTCTGGTTCATGTTCATGATTGGTGTACCGAGCGTAAAACCGGTGATTGGCGAAGTTGCACCGCATTCAGTGATGGCTGAGGCGGGTGTCACAAACAAAGCGATTATTACCGCGATCGATGGCCAAGATGTTCAAGATTGGAATGACGTTAGCCTTAAACTGATTGAGCATATGGGCGAGCCTTCAATGGTGATGCAATTATACCTCGAGGACACGAACTATACTGTTTCTCGACAAGTAGATCTCCGTGAGTGGCAGTTTGATCCGGAGCGTGAATCACCGATCACGAGCATGGGCTTAACGCCTTATCGACCAGCTGTGAGTCAAGTGCTAGCTGAAGTCATCAAAGGCGGAGCGGGCGAACAGGCGGGTCTGCTTGCGGGTGACAAAATCATAGCCATTGCAGAGCAGCCAATTGATAGCTGGATGATGCTGGTAGAAAAAGTACAAAATAGTCCAGATCAAACATTAGCTGTAAGTATACTGCGTAATGGCCAAGAATTAGCATTAACGATGACACCAAAAGGAAAAACGGGTGCTGATGGTTCATTTAAAGGTTATTTAGGCGTTGCGCCTGTTGTAGCCAGTTATCCTGAAGATTATCTTGTTGATATTCAATATGGTATTCTAGATTCAGTGCAACAATCGGTTGAGCGTACTTGGCAGTTAACCGCGCTTACCTTTAAGATGATTGGTCGTTTAGTGACAGGTGATATTTCACTAAATAACTTAAGTGGGCCGATTTCAATTGCCAAAAGTGCTGGTGCCAGTGCTGATTATGGTTTGGTTTATTTCTTAGGTTTCCTGGCCCTAATTAGTGTTAATTTAGGCTTAATGAATTTAATGCCACTGCCAGTACTAGATGGTGGTCATCTAGTGTATTACACATTTGAACTTATTACCGGTCGACCTGTATCTGAAAAGATCCAAGAGTTCGGTTTTAAAATCGGTTCAGTCATTATTATGCTACTAACGGGACTTGCCTTATTTAATGACTTTGCTCGTTTATAAGTCATTGAATTGCGTTTTAGGGATTATTTACTCAGAATGATAATTAATAAATATTTAGCTGGTGCACTTCTTTCAAGTGCTTGCCTGCTTACAAGTACAGCAGCAGTTGCGAATAGCTTCATTGTTGACGATATTCAAGTTGAAGGCTTACAACGTGTAACGCTCGGTGCGGCGTTGTTGAATATTCCGCTGCGAGAAGGTGATCGCGTCAGTCGCAGTGATACTGCTTTAGCGGTGAAGAAGCTGTACGAATCAGGTAACTTTGATGATATCGAATTATACCGTGATGGCTCGACACTGGTCTTTAAAGTAACGGAGTTACCGACGATTAGTAGCATTGAGTTTGTTGGTAATGAAGCTATTCCTGAAGAGCAATTACAAGAAAGTCTTAATTCATCGGGGATTCGTGTTGGTGAGCCTATCGATCGTACTATTATTCGTTCGGTAGAGCAGGGCTTACAGGAATTCTATTATGGCGCTGGTCGTTATAGTGCCAAAATCAATACTATTATCACCCCATTACCACGTAATCGTATTGATATTAAATTTAGTTTCGTTGAAGGTAAATCAGCGGAAATTAAACAGTTAAATATCTTAGGTAACACCGTTTACTCAACGGCAGAATTAAAGAATATATTTGATCTGAGTGATCATACGCCGTGGTGGAACTTCATGGCTGATCAGCAGTACCAAAAACAAATGCTGGCTGGTGATTTAGAGAAATTGCGTAGCTATTATGTTGATAAAGGTTATATCCGTTTTAAAACCGAATCGACACAAGTTTCGATGACACCAGATAAACAAGGTATTTATATTACCCTTAAAGTCAATGAAGGTGAGCAATATAAACTGGGTAATATTGTGTTAACCGGTGATTTGTTAGATAAAGAACAAGAGTTACGTGGTTTATTATCGCTGAACTCAGGTGAGCTCTACAGTGGTGCAAGCGTGACTGCAACGGAAGAGAGTCTTAGCCGTTATTTAAGTCGCTTTGGTTATGCGTATCCAAAAGTATCAACTTACCCTGAAATTAATGACGAAGACCATACTGTTAATCTGACGATTGCGGTTGAACCGGGCCCACGTATTTATGTGCGCCGTATTAACTTTGCTGGTAATGATGTCACTAAAGATGAAGTGTTACGTCGTGAAATGCGTCAAATGGAAGGTACTTGGTTATCGAATCGTTTAATTGACCGTTCTAAAACCCGCCTTAATCAACTTGGCTTTTTTGAAACTGTAAACACGACTACAGTGCGAGTGCCGGGTGAACCAGACGTCGTTGAAGTCAATGTACAAGTGAAAGAGCAACCCGCTGGTTCATTTAATGCCGGTATTGGTTATGGTTCTGAATCGGGCTTGAGTCTAAATGCAGGTATTCAGCAGGATAATTTCTTTGGTACGGGTAACAAAGCCGGTATCAGTGTAAGTACCAATGATTATTCAAAAAATGCTAGTTTAAATTATACAGACCCGTATTTTACAGTTGATGGTGTGAGCTTTGGTGGTAAGATCTATTTCACTGATTTTGAAGCCTCAGAAGCGGATATTGTCGATTATAACAACCGTACTTACGGTGTATCGGGTACGTTAGGTTTTCCGGTTAACGAAAATAATACCCTGAGCTTTAGTTTAGGTTATGAGTGGAATAAGATCTCGCAAACGACGACTTATGCGCAAACTGATATTTTTTGGGACATTTATAAAGATGATGTTGATCAGGATGGTAGCTTTGTCGTATTCCAAGGTTTTGATGTTTCTGCATCTTGGCGTCGCCGTACGTTAAACCGTGGTGTATTTGCCACATCAGGCTCAGAACAAAAAGCTAACTTTACTATGACTGTCCCCGGTTCTGATGTGCAGTATTTTAAAATGAGTTTTGATAATAAGTATTATGTGCCGCTCTCAAGTAACCACCGCTGGTCGTTCTTGATGCGAGGTCGTGTAGCTTATGGTAATGGTTACGGTACAACGTCAAATGGCGATGATCATATCTTACCATTTTATGAAAATTACTATGCCGGCGGCTTCTATTCGGTACGTGGTTTTAACAGTAATACCATTAGTCCAAAAGGTATACAGACAAGTATAAACCCTGGTAGTCCTGGTGATACAGGCTATGTTGCTACCGATTCATCAGTCGGTGGTAATGCGCTTGCTACGGGTAGTGTTGAATTGATTTTCCCAACGCCATTTTTGAGCGAAGAGTATGCCAACCTTGTACGTACAACAGTATTTGTTGATGCGGGTTCGGTATGGGACACTGAATTTAATTCAAGTGACTATCAAAGTGGGAGTTGTTTAAGTAACTGCGAATATTTTGGTGACTATTCAGACCCTGCGCGTATACGTGCATCTCTCGGTGTTAGCTTACAGTGGCTATCACCAATGGGCCCGCTAGTATTCTCGCTAGCAACACCATTAAAAGAATACGAAGGCGACAAAACAGAAGTATTTACCTTCAATATTGGTAGTACCTTCTAAGCACTTTCTAAGCAAATATGATGCAATAAATGCGTACGTTCTGAATAAGGACGTACGCCTTAAGTTAAAATCTAATTAGGGATTAAAATGAAAAAAATTATTAAAGCAACCGCATTAGCATTGGCGCTTGGCGCATCGTTTACAGCAAGTGCAGCGGGTTATGCTGTTGTTGACGCAGGTAAGATATTACAACAGTTACCGCAACGTGAAGCAATTGGTAAACGTTTGAATGAAGAATTCCAAATACGTGCTGTTGAACTAAATAAATTGCAAAAAGAGTTAGTTGCATTAAACGAAAAACGTCAACGTGATGCAGCGTTAATGACACCACAAGAGCAAACTAAACTGGTGCGTAAATTAGAAGAATTAGATGCACAGCTAAAATTAAAGGGCAAAGCATTTAAAGAAGATCAACAGCGCCGTGGCCAAGAAGAAAATAACAAATTGCTAGTGTTATTACAGCAAGCAATCGAAACTGTGTCTAAGCGTGATGGCTATGAGTTAGTATTGACTAAGCAAGCGGCTTTATTTGTTGATCCAAAATTAGATATTTCAGACAAAGTTATTCAAGAATTAAGCAAGTAACAGCATTAACAACTTTAAGTAACTATATTTACAGCTTTAACTAGCTATATTTTGTGATTTTAAGTCAGTAACTATATTTTACATCATAAGAACTGTAGTAAAATAGTATAAAATTTTATAAGTGGAAAGGTTTAACATGGCAATGACGTTACAACAAATAGCAACGGCAATTCAAGCTGAGCTACACGGCGATGGTAGTATCGAAATCAGTACGATTAATTCGATGCAGAATGCACAGCCGGGTAGCATCACTTTTTTAAGCGATAGCAAATACAGCGATCAACTCGCTACTGTTGCAGCCTCTGCTGTCATTGTTAAATCCGATGATCTTGCCGCGTGTAATACCAATGCGTTAGTGATGAAAAATCCGTATGTCGGTTTTGCGTTAGTCGCACAGCTACTTGATACCACTCCCGCACCAGCTACTGATATCGCGCCAAGTGCTGTGATTGCAGACGATGTAGTATTAGGTGACAATGTCGCTATTGGTGCCAATGCCGTTATTGAAACCGGTGTGACGTTAGCTGATAATGTTGTTATTGGTGCCGGTTGTTTTGTTGGTAAAGATACCATCATTGGTCAGAGCACTAAGCTGTGGGCAAATGTTACTATCTACCACAATATTGCAATTGGCAGTGATTGTCTGATCCAAAGTGGCGCTGTAATCGGTGCTGATGGCTTTGGTTATGCAAATGATGGCGGCAAATGGATCAAGATCCCACAACTTGGTCGCGTGATTATTGGCGACCGTGTTGAGATCGGCGCATGCACAACGATTGATCGTGGTGCATTAGATAACACCATTATTAGCGACGGCGTGATTTTAGATAATCAGTGTCAAGTTGGTCATAATGTAGAAATAGGTGAAGACACCGCTATCTCTGGCGGAACTCTGTTAGCAGGAAGCTTAAAACTAGGTAAGCAATGCATGATTGGTGGTGGTAGTGTTATCAATGGTCATATGGAAATAACCGATAACGTTAATATCACAGGTATGTCGATGGTAATGCGCCCGATTGATAAAGCGGGTTTGTATTCATCTGGTATCCCAGCACAAACTAATCGTGAATGGCGTCGTCAAACGGCCCGTGTAATGAAAATTGATGATATGCATAAACGCTTATCTAAACTAGAAAAATTAAGCTAAACCTAAGCGCTATAACGCTTTCGTTGCGACAGGAATTAAAATTTTGAACGAACAAAAAAACACCATTGAAATACAAGAAATCATGAGTCTTTTACCACATCGCTACCCGTTTTTACTGGTTGATCGTGTATTGGATTATGTACCGGGACAATCGATTCATGCAATTAAAAATGTATCGGTAAATGAGCCACAATTTACTGGCCATTTCCCAACCAACCCTATTTTTCCTGGTGTATTGATCTTAGAAGCATTAGCACAAGCATCGGGTTTGTTAGGTTATAAGTCTGATGGCGGTCCAGCAGACAATGAATTGTATTATTTTGCAGGTATTGATAAGGCGCGTTTCCGCAAACCTGTTGTACCTGGTGATGTTTTACATCTACACATCGAATTAATCAAAGAACGCCGTGGTATCGGCCGCTTTACTGCAATTGCAAAAGTTGATGGTAAAGTAGTCTGCGATGCTGAGATCATGTGCGCGAAACGAGAGGCTAACTAGTGATCCATGAAACAGCTATTGTGCATGAAAGCGCAAAAATTGGTAATAATGTAAAAATTGGTCCTTGGACTATCGTTGGTGAAAACGTAGAGATTGGCGATGATTGTGTTATTGCCTCTCATGTTGTTATTAATGGTCCATGCAAGATTGGCAAAGGTAATCGCTTTTTCCAATACGGTTCGATTGGTGAAGAATGCCAAGATCTAAAATATGCGGGTGAACATACGCGTCTTGAGATTGGTGATAATAATGTATTTCGCGAAGGCGTCACCATTCACCGTGGAACAGTACAAGACCAAGGTTTAACCAAAATTGGTAGCAATAGTTTATTCATGGTTAATGCACACGTTGCACACGATGTTATTATCGGTGACAACTGTATTTTTGCTAATAATGCGACCTTAGCGGGTCACGTACACATTGGTGATTACGTTATTTTTGGTGGCCACGCGGCCATTCACCAGTTTGGTAAAGTTGGTTCTCATGCCTTCGTTGCCGGTGGTTCGGTTATCATTAAAGATATCCCGCCTTATGTAATGGCATCTGGCCATCACGCTAAACCTTTTGGTATCAACTCTGAAGGCCTTAAGCGCCGCGGATTTGACGCTGAAGCGATTAAAGCTGTTAAGCGTGCTTATCGTGTATTATTCCGTCAAGGTAATACAGTTGCTGAAGCATTAGCGGCATTAGAAGAAAGTGCAAACGAACAACCAAGCGTTGCTTTGTTTACAGAATTTTTAAAAACCAATGAACGTGGTATTATTCGTTAATCGTATTCTTTATAGATAGCTTACAATGACAACGAAACCATTACGTATTGGTATTATCGCCGGGGAAGTCTCCGGCGATATTTTAGCTGCCGCCCTGATCAAAGAAATTCAATCCCGTCACCCTGATGCCATTTTCGAAGGTATTGCTGGACCACGCATGCAAGCGCTTGGTTTTAATACGCTGTTTGAAATGGAAGAGCTATCTGTTTTTGGTCTCGTCGAAGTACTCGGCCGGTTACCAAGACTGTTTAAAGTCAAACGCGAAGTTCTTGCCCATTTTAAGCAAAATCCACCGGATATCTTTATTGGTGTCGATGCGCCAGATTTTAATATTCCGATTGAATTAAAGCTCAAAGCAGACGGTATAAAAACCGTACATTATGTAAGCCCTTCAGTTTGGGCATGGCGTCAAAAGCGTGTTTTCAAAATTAAAAAAGCAGTGGATATGGTGTTAGCCTTTCTGCCGTTTGAAAAAGCTTTTTATGATGAATACGATGTGCCGTGTCGCTTTGTCGGTCATACTATGGCTGACGCTATTCCATTGGCCGGTGCGGATAAACAAGCGGCAATTAACGAGCTTAAACTGGATCCTAAGCAGCGTTATGTAGCCATTTTACCGGGCAGTCGTGCTGGTGAAGTTGGATTGCTGTCTGCAAGTTTTTTAGAAACGGCTATTTTATTAAAACAGCGCTTTAGTGACTTACAGTTTGTGATCCCGATGGTGAATGAAGAGCGTAAAGCACAATTTCTCGCTATTAAGCAAGAAGTCGCGCCTGACCTCGATGTCATCATTTTAGATGGTCATGCGCGTGAAGCGATGGCTGTTGCTGATGCTGTATTGTTAGCGTCTGGCACCGCGGCATTGGAAACCATGTTGATGAAACGTGCTATGGTGGTAGGTTATCGGGTTAAACCGCTAACCTATAAGATCATGCTACGCTTGATGAAAGCACCATTTGTATCATTACCTAACTTATTAGCGAAAAAAGAAATTGTCGCAGAACGGTTACAAGATGATTGCCAGCCAGAAATCTTAGCGGATGAGATGGCTAAGTTGCTAACAACGGATAACGCTGCGTTAATCGAACATTTTACTGAATTACATGAGCAAATTCGTTGTCATGCCGACAAACAAGCAGCAGATGCCGTACTTGAATTAATTAATGAAAATAATATCCCAGCAGTAGAGCAGGTAACTAAAAATGTATGATGAAATAATTTACCCTGAAGGGAAACTTGTTGCTGGTGTTGACGAAGTCGGACGTGGACCATTGGTCGGTGATGTGGTCACGGCTGCAGTGATATTAGACCCGAATAATCCTATTATCGGCTTAACGGATTCAAAAAAATTAAGTGAGAAAAAACGCCAGCTATTGTTTCCTGAAATTAAAGAGAAAGCATTAGCTTGGAGTATTGGCCGTTGTAGTCCTGCTGAGATAGATGAACTGAACATCTTACAAGCGACGATGGTTGCTATGCAACGCGCTGTGGCGGGCTTAGCGATTCAACCTGAGCATGTATTTATTGATGGTAATCGTTGCCCTGCATTGCCTATGTTTGCTGAGGCGATTGTTAAAGGTGATTTACGCGTAGCCGAGATAAGTGCTGCGTCAATCTTAGCAAAAGTCGTGCGTGATACCGAGATGGAAGCACTGGATAAGCGTTTTCCTGAATACGGTTTTGCTCAGCATAAAGGTTATCCAACCAAGGCGCATATGGAAAAATTAGCCGAGCTTGGGCCGACTGAAGAATACCGTAAAAGTTTTAAACCGGTGCAACGCGCGTTAGGTTTGTTAAAATAAGGTGAGGTGGCGGCACGCTACTTGATCGTTATAGTTTCTCGTTTATTTTATCTACTCTCAATTAGCAGAAAGTTTTATTTATGGCAGAACCACGTTTTATTCACCTGCATTTACACTCTGAATTCTCAATGGTGGACAGCTTAGTACGTATTAAACGTCTTGCTCCCCGCTTACAAGAACTCAATATGCCCGCAGTCGCGTTAACCGATCAAACTAATATGTGTGCGTTGGTTAAGTTTTATGGTGCGATGGAACGCACTGGTGTTAAACCTATTATTGGCGCTGACTTTTGGGTACAAAGTGAAGAGTACCCTGAAGAGCAATTTAAGATCACGGCACTGGCTAAAGATAATAAAGGCTATAACAACATCACCGTGCTGATCTCGAAAGCGTATGGCCGTGGTCATGTTGATGGTCGTGCCATTATTGATAAAGCGTGGTTAGCAGAACATGCTGAAGGTATTATCTTATTATCTGGTGCTCGTAATGGTGATGTCGGTAAAGCGTTATTAAAAGGTAATGCGGCACTTGCTCAGCAATGCCTAGCCTTCTATCAAACCAATTTTCCTGATAGTTATTATCTTGAGTTAATTCGTACAGGCCGTCCAGACGAAGAAGCGTATCTGCATATGGCTGTTGATTTGGCGACTCAGTATCAACTCCCTGTTGTGGCAACCAATGATGTTGTGTTCTTACATGAAGATGAATTTGATGCCCATGAAATTCGTGTATCTATTCATGATGGTTATACACTAGAAGATAAGCGTCGTCCTCGGTTATACAGCAAAGAACAATACTTACGCAGCGAAGATGAAATGTGTGAGTTATTTGCTGATATACCTGAAGCATTGGCTAACTCGGTTGAAATTGCCAAACGCTGTAATGCGACAGTGCGCTTAGGTGAGTATTTCTTACCTAACTTCCCAACAGGTGAGCTTTCCACCGAAGACTTTTTAGTTAAAGTATCTGAAGATGGCTTGGTTGAACGTTTAGATTTCCTTTTTCCTGATCCGGCTGAGCGTGAACGACAGCGCCCCGCTTATGAAGAACGTTTAGACATCGAACTTAAAGTAATTAATAACATGGGATTCCCTGGTTACTTCTTGATCGTAATGGAGTTCATTCAGTGGAGTAAAGATAACAATATTCCTGTTGGCCCTGGTCGAGGGTCCGGCGCGGGTTCATTAGTGGCTTATGCCCTGAAAATTACCGACCTTGATCCAATTGAATATGAATTACTGTTCGAACGTTTCTTGAATCCAGAACGTGTCTCTATGCCCGATTTCGATGTCGATTTCTGTATGGATCGTCGTGATGAAGTAATCGATCACGTTGCCGAAATGTATGGTCGTGATGCAGTAAGTCAGATTATCACCTTTGGTACCATGGCGGCAAAAGCGGTAATTCGCGATGTAGGACGTGTGCTTGGTCACCCGTTTGGTTTTGTTGATCGTATTTCCAAACTGATCCCTGGTGATCCGGGGATGACTTTAACCAAAGCATGGGATGTAGAACCCCGATTAGATGAATTATATCAAGGTGATGAAGAAGTTCGTGCGCTGGTTGATATGGCACGTATTCTGGAAGGTGTTATCCGTAACGCGGGTAAACACGCCGGTGGTGTTGTTATTTCACCGACATTGATTACCGACTTCTCACCACTATATTGTGATGATCTAGGTAGTAACCCGGTTACCCAATTTGATAAAAATGATGTGGAAGAAGCCGGACTGGTTAAGTTCGATTTCTTGGGCCTACGAACCTTAACCATTATTCAGTGGGCACTGGATATGGCGAACCCACATCTTGTCAAACAAGGTAAAGAAGCGATCCGTATCGAGTCGATCGATATTACTGACCAGAAATGTTTTGACTTATTACAGCGTTCAGAAACAACCGCGGTGTTCCAGCTTGAATCCCGTGGTATGAAAGATCTGATCCGACGCCTTAAACCCGATAGCTTTGAAGATATGATTGCACTGGTGGCCTTGTTCCGTCCTGGTCCATTGCAGTCAGGCATGGTAGATAACTTTATTGACCGTAAGCATGGTCGAGAAGAAGTGTCTTACCCTGATGCGCAGTATCAACATGAATCGTTGAAAGAAATTCTTGATCCGACTTACGGCATTATTTTGTATCAAGAACAAGTAATGCAGATTGCCCAAGTCTTATCTGGTTATACCCTAGGTGGCGCCGACATGTTACGTCGTGCTATGGGTAAGAAAAAACCAGAAGAGATGGAGAAACAGCGCGGTACCTTTAAAGAAGGTGCTGTAAATAATGGCGTCGACGGCGATCTGTCTATGAAAATCTTCGATCTGGTAGAGAAGTTCGCCGGTTACGGTTTCAACAAATCACATTCTGCTGCTTATGCTCTCGTGTCGTATCAAACGCTGTGGATGAAAACGCATTATCCGTCTTATTTCATCGCTGCAGTAATGTCTGCAGATATGGACAATACTGAAAAAGTCGTTACCTTAGTTGATGAAGTTGAACGCATGGGGCTCAAGATTTTACCGCCTGATGTGAACAAAGGTCTGTTTAAATTTAACGTCGATGAAGACCAAACTATTATTTATGGTATTGGTGCTATTAAAGGCGTGGGTGAAGGCCCTATTGATGCGATTATTGCTGCCCGTGAAAGTGGTGGTGAGTTCACTGATTTATTTGATTTTTGTAATCGTGTTGATTTGAAAAAGATCAATAAGCGTATCATGGAAAAGCTAATTTACGCTGGAGCATTAGATAAATTAGGTCCTCATCGCGCTGCTTTACATGCTACCTTACCTGAGGCAATGAAAGCTGCAGCACAACATGCAATGGCCGAGGCTCATGGCCAAAGCGATCTGTTTGGTATTTTAACCACAGAACCTGAAGAGGTTGAAAGCAAGTTTGCTGATGTACCTGAATGGCCTGATAAAGTCTGGTTAGAGGGGGAGCGTGAAACGCTAGGCCTTTACCTCACTGGTCATCCTATTAATCAGTATATTAAAGAAGTTAAGCGTTATTCGAGTAACCGCTTGAAAGACGTGAAACCGACTGAACGTGGTAAAGTTGTGACTGCGGTTGGCTTGGTTATTTCTGCGCAAGTGAAAGTGACGAAAAAAGGTACCCGCATGGGTATTTTGGAAATAGATGATAAGAGTGGCCGCCTAAGTGTGATGTTCTTCTCAGAAGCGTTTGAACGTTATGAAGAATATATAGCTAAAGATCGCATTTTAGTGATTACTGGAGAGGTCAGCTTTGACGATTTCAATGGCGGGTATAAGATGACTGCCAGAGAAGTTATGGATATTGAAGCCGCGCGTGAACGTTATGCGCGAGGCCTCACTCTGCAATTAAATGCAGATAAAATAAATGATGCGTTTATGGGTAAGTTTATGGAAACACTTGAACCTTATCGAGCAGGTACTTGTCCCATAAACATATGTTATCAACGCGCCGACGCGAAGGCAAAAATGACCTTAGGCGTTGAATGGCGAGTATCACCCACCGATGAGCTCCTCTACGGATTAGAGCTGATGTTAGGGTCGGGAAATGTTGATCTTGAATTTGATTAGTACTGACGTGAATAAACTGTCGTCATTAGCTATTAGCAATAATATTAGATAAGGAAACAGCGCCTCATGGCCTTAAATTTTTTAGATTTTGAACAGCCTATTGCAGAATTACAGGCTCAAATCGACGAATTAAAACTTGTGTCTGAAAACTCTGACGATGTTGATTTACAAGATGAAATATCACGCTTAGAAAAAAAGAATGCAGAATTAACTAAGAAAATATTCAGTGATATGAAACCTTGGGATGTAGCTAAGATGGCTCGTCATCCACAGCGTCCTTATACACTTGATTATATTGAACATATATGTACTGATTTTGACGAACTTGCGGGTGACCGTGCTTATGCTGATGATAAAGCCATTGTTGGTGGTACTGCGCGTTTAGACGGTATGCCTGTGATGATCATTGGTCAGCAAAAAGGCCGTGATACCAAGGAAAAACTAATACGTAACTTTGGTATGCCACGTCCAGAAGGCTACCGTAAAGCATTACGTTTAATGAAGATGGCTGAAAAATTCAACATGCCTATCATTACCTTCATCGATACGCCGGGAGCATATCCTGGTGTTGGCGCTGAAGAGCGTGGTCAAAGTGAAGCGATTGCACGTAATTTAAAAGAAATGGCTGAGCTAACAGTGCCGGTTATTTGTACTGTGATTGGCGAAGGTGGTTCTGGTGGTGCACTGGCTATTGGTGTTGGTGATCGCGTAAACATGCTGCAATACAGCACTTATTCGGTGATATCTCCAGAAGGTTGTGCGTCAATCTTGTGGAAGTCAGCAGATAAAGCGCCTTTAGCTGCTGAAGCGATGGGCATTACTGCTCAGCGATTGAAGAGTTTAGATTTAATAAATACTGTTATTTCAGAACCTCTAGGTGGTGCACATCGTGATGTACCGTTAATGGCTGCTAATCTGAAAGAACGTATTAAAGCAGATCTTGCAGAGCTTGCGCCACTTGAGTCTGAAACGTTATTAGAGCAACGTTATGAGCGCTTAATGTCATTCGGCATGTAAGACATATATCGTGACGCTTTAGGTCACAAATACAGTTTAAACCGCTGGTAGCGATATCCGCGGTTTTTTTGTATCTCATGTTTTTGTGGGTATACTATTCAGGTCTATTTTAACTGTGATTATACTTGTGGCTACGAACATCGATATCTTTTCTACATTTCAGAATTCGTTATTCCCGCTAACGGCTAGACCGTTGCAAATCGTACTTGCCTATAGCGGTGGCTTAGATTCACATGTGTTATTACACTTACTTAGCCGCTATAAAGAATTATATCCGCAGCATGACTATCTTGCCGTCCATGTCCATCACGGTTTAAGTGATAATGCCGATGCTTGGTTGGCGCATTGCCAATTAACCGCTACAGCCTTAGGCATCAACTTTGCGGCAGAAAAGGTAGTACTTAATGTTGGCAGTCGTGAAAGTTTAGAAGCGAAAGCGCGTAGTGCCCGCTACCAAGCAATTGCTAAGCACCTTAAAGGTGAGTCACTCTTATTATTAGGCCAACATCTTGATGATCAGCTGGAAACTTTTTTGTTACAGCTCAAACGTGGTGCGGGTGTAAAGGGCTTATCAGCAATGGCTGCCAATATGCCCTTTGCATTACAAACAAGCTGCCATATAGCCCGGCCTTTACTGACTCTGCCGCAACAAGCGTTGGTAGATTATGCTACGCAAGCTAATCTACTCTGGGTTGAGGATGAAAGCAATAATGACGCCAGTTATGACCGTAATTTCTTACGTCATCAAATAATCCCCAGCTTAAAACAGCGCTGGCCAAACATTGCGCATACTGTCCATCGTAGTGCCGAGCTCTGTGCTGAGCAGCAAGCATTAGCGGATGAAATTGCAGAAATGGATCTTACTCGCTGCCAACATTTGTTTTCTGGTTTAAAAATCAGTGAGCTGGTTAAGTTATCGAAAATTCGCCGTAACAATGTCATTCGTTTTTGGCTGGCTCTACAGCAGTTACCGATGCCAAGTCGCCATCATTTAGATAAGTTATGGCAAGAAGTTGTCAATGCCGCTGATGATGCCAATCCACAGTTAAGTTGGCAGGCGGGAGAGTTTCGCCGTTATCAAGGTGTGCTTTATAATCAGCAGAAACATACGCAGTTAAAAGATGTTGTTATAGCACTTGAGGATACGCATGCTCAATGTATCGTATTACCGGATAATATCGGCTACCTGCATCTACGAAAGTCATTACAAAGTCCTTTAGGTAAAAATCCTTCAGAAGAGATATTATCTGATCCTACTTGTGTAAGAGCCCCGCTAGATGGGGATACCGTAACAATTCGTTTTCGCGGAGAGGGGAAGTGTCATCCCATTGGGCGCAATGGTTCTCGCAGTATTAAGAAGCTATATCAAGAATACCAAATAGCGCCCTGGTTACGTGATCGTATTCCGCTAGTTTATTATGGTGATGAATTAGTGTGTGCTGTTGGACTTTGGGTATGTAAAGGATATGAGGCGCAGGACGGGCTGTATTGGTATATAACGCGTTAATCCGTATTGAATTAGACACAAAAAAGCAGATGAACTAATCCATCTGCTTTTTTGTTAAATGCCATCTATTAAGCGTTAACTTCTTCTTTAATTTGCTTGTGACCTTGTTCAAGATGAACAAAATCAATATCGTCATTACCATTCACTGTATAGGCTTTACCGAAGCCTCTCACATAGCGGCCTTTCTGTGGCTCGATACGGAATAAACGGAAATCGCTTAATCCACTTAAGTTGGTAACAATTTCACCAAAGCGCGCTTCCAGTGCTGGAATGGCGAGTGCCCAAGATTCACTTTCTCGTGATATTACTTCTGCATTCGCTTTGTATGTTAGACGATGACGGGCAAAGATCTGTTTAGCGTCCTGTTCGTCTTCTAATAACATGAATGATAGATTTTTATTAACCAGTAGATTCTGAGTGTGCTCAGCAATTTCACTGATTAAGATATAATAGCCATCAGTTAAACGTACAAAAGGCGCATAACTAATATGTGGAAACCCATCTTCGCTTAATGTCGATAATAGTAATGTTTGACGCTCTTCTCTAAATTCTGCAATTTTTGGCTGTAAGCGATTTTCTAAACGTTCTTGTTTATTCATTGTCATGATCTGAGTACCCGTTATTTGTGTTTAATTTATTGCTATCTAATTCGTTATTCTCTAACTCGTGACTATCGCAATTTTTTCGTCGCTGATTGTCTGCGTTGATAGCGCATTAAAACGTACTATCTGCTCTGGGTTTACGTCACCATCTTGATTTCGGCCGAGATAAATTTTAAATACGCTGTTACCGCCATGATCAAAGAATTGCACGTAGTAACTTAATTTACCGCGTACTTTACGGGTCAACAAGGCAATTGCAGAGAGGTTATCCAGTTTAAGGTGACCTTGCAGGCCATCACTTTCATGAGACAGGTTGTAATAACCGTAAGCATTTTTGCCTTTTGGTAAGGGGGCTTTCACTTCAAAGACAAAACCTGAGACTTCAATAATGCACGTCACTTTTCCCCAATCAGCAATATCACTTAATAAGCGCTGTGCTTGTTCTGCGGGTAATAGATTAACTTCTTGCTCTGGCAATGCATGAATAACCTGCAGCTCTGTGCAATTAAGTTCAAGGGCAATTTCAATGCTTCTTAATCGTGGCTTGTCTGTCATTAGCTGATGGATCGCATCTCGGGTCGTGTTTTCTTGCATACTGTTAAGCCTTTAAATTACCTTATGATTGACGTTGTGACTGCAGATTAATATAGTTGAAATGATAATGCAACCAATTCTCATTTGCATTGCGTGGGTTTGTTATTTACACTAGCGAACAAATATTAGTTAAATTTGTTCGCTGTCTTTTCATCTAAATACATATCTTTATTTAACTATAAACACTATTAAATTTATTGCAGGGTTGGAATTGAAATGAATAAGGTTTGGGTTAGCGTTTGTTGGTTATTATTGTCATTTGGTAGTGTGGCTGGAGAACGTATCATTAGTGCGGGGGCGGGGGTTACTGAGTTATTAATCGCCTTGGACAAACAAGATGATTTGGTTGCTGTTGATTTAACAAGCCGTTATCCCGCTGTTGCTAAACTACCAGTGGTTGGCTATCACCGCCAATTATCCGCAGAAGGATTATTATCATTAGCACCTGATATGCTGATCGGCAGTAGTGAAATGGGTCCACAGTCGACGCTTGATCTATTATCGCAAAGCGGTGTTGAGGTGATGGTGTTACCGACAGAAACAACAACAGAAAACCTGCTGGATACGATCAAGCAGCTCGGTAATAAATTAGATCGCCAATCACAAGCGACGCAATTAATTACGCAATTAGGCAGTGATATAACGACGCTAGAAGAAAATAATCTGAAAATTAAGCACACGAAGAAAATGTTATTTTTATTGTTAAATGATAAAGGAACTTACACTGCAGCTGGTAGTAATACGACCGCGCACTCGGTCATGACCCTGGCTGGCGCAGTTAACCCCGCGGCGGAACTGAACTCTTATCAAGCATTATCTGCTGAAGCCTTTTTGGCTATGGCGCCCGAAAGTATTTTAGTGAGTGGCCGTCATTGGCAGAAATATCAAGATATTGATACTTTGATCGCTGCCATGCCGTTATTAGCAGAAACACCAGCTGGTCGTAATAAAGCGATTTATGTTATTGATGGTAGCGCATTAATCGGTGGATTAGGATTAAATAGTATCGAGCAAGCAAAGCAACTGCAACGTAAGATATATCCTCAGTTATCTGCAGGTTAGCATTTGAATCAAAGCATTAAGGAGTCATATGTTTGTGAATAGCCGTTGGCCATTACTGTTACCTAGTTTTGTTTTATTGAGCCTCGCCTCTATGGTTGTGCTATCTGTCTCTGTAGGGCCGATGGCGATCTCGTTTGCTGATAGTATTAAAGCATTATTAGCTGATTGGGTTAACTGGCAAGCCCCTGTTAGTGCTCAAAATGCCATTGTTGTCAGTAATATTCGTTTGCCTCGCACACTACTTTGTTTGTCTATTGGTGGAATATTGGGCTTAACAGGTGCTGTGATGCAAGGGGTGTTTCGTAATCCGTTAGCCGATCCGGGTATTATTGGTGTCAGCAGTGGTGCGGCATTAGGTGCTGGACTTGGCATCGTTATTTTTGCTGATTTAATGGTAGATTTACCAGATTGGTTGCAGTTAAGTACAGTATCGTTTTTTGCATTTACCTTTGCATTAGCGGTTTGTTTACTGGTCTATAAACTCGGTACGAGTAGTCAAGGTAGCTCTGTTGTGGTCATGTTGCTTGCGGGCGTTGCTATCAGTGCCATTGCGGGCGCGGGAATGGGTATGTTGACGTATATCGCTGATGATCAAAGCCTACGTGATTTGAGTTTATGGCAGATGGGTTCAATGGCGGGTAGTAATTGGATTAGCATTACGATTAGCAGTATTACCTTAGTATTCTTGCTGGTGGTATTTATGTCATCCGCAAAAGCATTGAATATCTTATTATTAGGTGACGCAGAGGCGGTACATCTTGGTATTGATATTGTGCGGTTAAAACGTCGTTTAATCTTTTGCTGTGCGATCGGTTTAGGTGTTGCTGTCTCTATTGCCGGCATGATCGGATTTATTGGGTTGATTATTCCGCATTTAGTGCGCTTGCTTGTAGGGCCAAACCATCAACGCTTATTACCATTATCAGCCATGCTAGGGGCATTGTTATTATTACTTGCGGATATTATAGCACGCACTGTCATGGCGCCGAGTGAAGTCCCTGTTGGTATTATTACGGCGTTATTGGGTAGTCCTTTCTTTATTATTTTATTACTCCAACAACGTTCTAAGTTAGGGATATAGTCTGATGTTAAATGTGACAACACCTGTGCTGCATTGCCAGCAATTAAATTATCATATTGCGGGTAAATGTATTTTTAATGATCTCAATTTAACGTTAGATGAAGGCGAATTTTTAGCGGTTCTCGGTCCTAATGGCGCGGGTAAAAGTTCTTTGTTCAAAGCCATTACGGGTGAATTAAAACCTAGCTCAGGTACTATTTTTTTAAATGGTGAAATGCGTAGTCAAATTAACATGAGTGAAATTGCTAAAACACTTGCGGTATTACCGCAAAGCGCGAGTTTAAGTTTTGCATTTCAAGTGATTGATGTCGTCCTGATGGGCGGTTTGCAGGCTGACTGTGGTCAAGCGAAAGTACAAGCGCTTGCTGATACTATTTTACGTGAACAAGAGCTCGATCATTTACAGACTCGTTCTTATCCAACATTATCTGGCGGTGAGAAACAACGGGTGCACTTTGCGCGAGTGTTGTTGCAACTAGCCGTAGGCAATAAGAATAAGCCCCAAGTATTGCTATTGGATGAGCCAACAGCTGCCCTTGATATTAACTACCAACATCAGCTATTAAAAAGTGCGAAGCATTTAGCGCAAACAGGTGTTGCGGTTATTGCGGTATTACATGATCTTAATCTTGCGGCTAAATACGCGGATCGGATCATCTTATTGAAAGAAGGTAATATCTGCGCCAATGGTAATGCTAAGCATGTGGTGACCACAGACAATATTCGTGATGTTTATGGTTATGAAAGCACGGTGATTAATAATACTGAGTTTTCGCATCCAATCGTGATGTAACGCAATGGGATTTTATTTTTAAAGATTACAATAAACTATTCAATAAGTGATAGGTAGTGAGCTTTTTCATGGATCCCAACATAACTAATCAACAAACGGCTAATAGAAACATAGCCAATCAGCAAAGCATTAGTCGTGATGAACAAGCTGCTATTACCCGCGTTATTGCACGAGCTGGGCAGTTATTGCAGGCGTATAATGCAGAAAGCCGACTCATAGAACAAACAACAGAACGGCTTGGTATTGCGTTTGGTTTAGACAGCGTTGAAATAGCGCTGACCTCCAAAGCCATCATCCTCACCTCTCGATTCAACGACCACTGCGTGACGACAACACGGACGATGAAGGCCCATGGTATTGATATGGGTATCGTCTGTGAAGTTCAGCGTATTTGTATTTTGGCAGAAAAGCAGATTTATGGTCTTGAGCAGATAAAATTGCGTTTGGATAACTTAGCTGTCCCCAAATACAATGCTGTTACCGTTGCGTGTTTTGTTGCCTTATCCTGTGCTTGTTTTAGTCATTTATTTGGTGGTGATAGTATTGTTTTTATTGCCACTTGGTTCACGAGCTTTGTGGCAATGCGTATTCGCCAGTGGTTAACCCAATTACATCATAATTTACTAACGGTATTTTTCATTACGGCATTTGTTGCTACCTTTATTGGTAGCTTTGCCACTGGTTTTGGCTGGGGCAATATACCTGAGCTGGTGATGGTCACTAGCGTATTACAGCTTGTGCCTGGTTTTCCACTCATTAATGCGGTATCTGATATGGTGAAAGGGCACGTGACCATCGGCATGGCAAGGTGGATGACGGCGACTTTACTTACCCTCGCTTCGACACTCGGTATTGTCCTTGCTATGCAACTAGCGCAACTGGGAGGTTGGATATGAAAGAATTATTACTGATGTTGGTGGGTGACGCGTTTTTCGCCGGAATAGCTGCATTTGGCTTTGCTTTGTTATTTAATGTTCCCCGTCAAGCGTTGTTAGCTTGTGTATTATTTGCAGCCAGTGCCCATGCCGTTAGAACGCTACTGTTACACATGAATGTTCCCATTGAATGGGCGTCATTTATTGCTGCGACTTTATTGGGGCTAGCCACTGTACCTTGGTCGCGGAAAGTGTTGATCCCACGGCCTGTCGTGACGGTAGCTGCTATTATCCCTATGATCCCAGGTGTGTATGCGTATAAAACAATGACAGGCTTGATGACGTTGCACCATCAAGGCTACAGTCTCGCATTGCAGCAGCAAGTCGTTGAAAATGGTTTACTGACCCTTTTTATTTTGACTGGCTTAAGCTTTGGTCTGGCGATCGCACCTGTGCTGGTGTACCGTAACAAGCCTATTGTTTGATTAAGGAATTGTTGTGATTGTTTCCATGATTGCCGCGCTGGCAAATAACCGCGTGATTGGTTTAGATAATAAGATGCCGTGGCATTTACCTGCTGAATTACAATTATTTAAACGTGCGACGTTAGGTAAGCCTATCGTCATGGGACGTAATACCTTTGAATCTATTGGTCGTCCATTACCAGGTCGTTTAAACATCGTATTAAGTCGACAAAGTGATTACACCGCAGATGGTGTGACTGTTGTTGCTACGCTCGAAGATGCTATTGTGGCTGCGGGTGATGTTGAAGAGCTGATGATTATCGGTGGCGCAACAATTTATAATCAGTGCTTAGCAGCGGCTGACCGCCTATATCTGACTCATATTGAATTAACGACAGCAGGGGATACTTGGTTCCCTGATTATGAGCAATACAACTGGCAAGAAATAGAGCAGGAATACTTTGCGGCAGATGATAAAAATCCGCATGACTATCGTTTTAGCTTACTTGAACGAGTGAAGTAGGTATTTGGTCGTAGAAGAGTAAAATAGTTCTGAACTGAACTCGAAAAGAAAGAAAAATGCCGCACTAACACTTTACAGTGATAGTGCGGCATTTTTTATGGGTAAATAGCGAGCGTGTTACCGCTGGTGGCTATTAGTCCATCGTATCTAAAGCAGACTCGTATTCGTCGTACTCTTTTTGGATACTGTAATCGTCTTGTTTACCAATCAGTGAGATGATTATAATAGCTAATGAAGCAAAGATGATACCTGGTACGATTTCATATAAATCGAAAATACCACCACTTAGCTGTTTCCATACCACGACTGTTACCGCACCAATAATGATACCAGCAAGGGCACCATTACGAGTCATACCACGCCAGTATAGCGAGATGATAAGCGCAGGACCAAATGCAGCACCGAAACCAGCCCATGCATATGATACTAAACCAAGTACTGAGCTATCAGGGTTAAGTGCAAGTAGCAATGCAATGATAGAAAGACCGACTACGCCAAAACGACCAACAGTAACCAGTTCTTCGCTTGTCGCTTGTGGACGAATTAACTGTTTGTAGAAATCTTCCGCAAGTGCAGATGATGATACAAGTAGTTGTGAATCCGCAGTACTCATGATTGCCGCTAAGATAGCTGCAAGTAAAATACCAGCAATAACAGGATGGAATATACTGTTCACTAATAGCATAAAGATAGTTTCAGCATCAGCAATCGTGATGTTATTAGTATTGGTATAAACCAAACCCACGAGGCCAACTAGCATAGCACCAAACATCGACAATGAAGTCCAAACAACCGCAATACGGCGTGCTTTAACAAGATCTTTATTGCTACGTGTTGCTTTGAAACGAGCCAGAATGTGTGGCTGACCAAAATAGCCTAAACCCCAAGCTGCTAACGAGATAATCGCAATGGCGCTCAGATCTTCACCTTTACTGTTCTGCCATATTGTTAGTAGTTCTGGATTAATATCACTCATTGCTGATGCAAGGTCGCTAAAGCTGCCGTCCATCGCGCTGAGCGGTACGATTAATAGTGCTGCTGACATTAACAGCCCTTGTACTAAATCAGTCCAAGATACCGCAAGGAACCCACCGAATAACGTATAAGAAACCACACAAGCAGTACCAAGTACTACCGCGATTTGATAATCAAGACCAAATACTGTTTCAAATAATTTACCGCCAGCCACTAAACCTGAGCTTGTATAGAACAAGAAGAACATCAGGATAAAGAATGCAGAACATATTTGAATCGCCTTTGAGTTGTCTTTGAAACGACGAGATAGGAATTCTGGTAGTGTAATTGATTTGGTTACTATGCTGTACGTACGTAAACGTTTTGCACAGATCAACCAGTTCAGCCAAGTACCAATTAATAAACCACCTGCTAACCAGATTGCTTCCATACCGGCTGCATAGGCATAACCAGGTAAACCAAGCAGTAACCAACCACTCATATCTGAGGCACCGGCAGATAATGCAGCTGGCCAAGGACCTAAATTACGCCCACCTAAAAAGTAGTCTGTTGAACTTTTGGTTTGTCGATAAGCATACACACCGATACCAAGCATAACGGCAAGGTAAACTAGGAATGTAGCTGTAATAATGAAATTATTTTCAATCATGTATATAGCCTTAGTTGTAAAATTGTTATGTATTTTTATTTTTATTTGTTATTTCTATAGCTAAGCTCAACCAAACTACGTCAATATACTGCTTTTAGATAATATTGATGTGGGTAGGCTAAAATTTAGGAGGCAGTATATACGAACAATTATGTTATTACTTAACATAAGATCAACACTGTGATAACCCGCTTATTATTTAATCTTATTCTAGTCAATTATGTCGCATGAATAGGGCAGGTAACGGAAAAAACTGCCTTATCTTCCCAGCGCAACATGGTTAGGCTATTTCCCCAAACGCAGCCAGTATCAAGTGTTGTGGCATTCTCATGACTGCAATTACCTTCTAATGCTGCCCAGTGACCAAAAATAACATGAGCGCCATCGAGATGTGAACCGGCGACTTCATACCAGGGGATATGTTGGGCATTGTCATTTTCTGCTGGCGAATGTTTGTTATGAAACTCGAGTTGGCCATTCGGGGCGCAAAAACGCATTCGAGTAAACGCATTAATAATAAAGCGAGAGCGATCAAAGCTTTGTAGTTCGTCTTGCCAATAGTCTGGATGCGAGCCATACATCTGCGCCAATAAGGTTTGGTAATCATCTGCGCGTAATTGTGCATTAATCTCTTCAGCATAAAGCCTTGCTTGGTGTTGAGTCCATTGTGGGCTAATACCAGCATGTACCATGATAATATTAAAAACGTCATGGTAAGCAAGCAGTGGCTGTTGGCGTAGCCATAATAATAACTCATCTTTATCTTCTGCGCTAAATATTGGTTGTGTCTTATCCTTAGGGTTTAGCTTAGCTAATCCTGCATCAATAGCGAGTAAATGTAAGTCATGATTCCCCAGTACTGTAATAGCCGCAGCGCCAAGATTCTTAACAAAACGCAGAGTTTCTAATGATTTTGGCCCGCGAGCGACCAGATCGCCGGTTAACCAAAGTTGATCACATTGTGGATCAAAATTCGCTTGCTGCAGCAGATCTTGGAGATCGTCGAAACAACCTTGAATATCACCAACAAAATACGTTGCCATATATCAGTTACCTTTGTGACTAAATTTAATGAAGAGGATGGATTAATGCGCTATTTATTTTAGTGTAATCGATCAGTGCAATAGATTTGGCGTGACCAGTCTAAATGGCTCGATTGTAACGACCACTAATTCACTTGCATTAAGCTGTAATTCGATCTTACC
The DNA here is from genome assembly GCF_015082335.1 of Moritella sp. F3. Lineage (NCBI taxonomy): Bacteria > Pseudomonadati > Pseudomonadota > Gammaproteobacteria > Alteromonadales > Moritellaceae > Moritella > Moritella sp. F3. Next base: position 67,339 of record NZ_BLRL01000018.1, read on the forward strand.
TTGAACGATACTCAATGGAGAATGGGTAATTATATCATTGCTATAGCAAAAATCTTGTAGTGAAGGGATAACATAATCATTATCTTGAAAAGGATTGTGTAATTCGCTTACTGTGCCATCGCCGTCGGTGAGTAATAACTGGATTGTGGATAAGTTAACAGGTTGGCTTAATGGGTTAGTAATGGTGATTGTATAAGTAAAGAAGTACCTGTGCTGTGTCGGCACCGATACTTCTTCGACATATTCTGTATCAATGATAAGCGTGAATGAATCCGCTATAGTGAGCATTGATACGGGCTGCCTAATCCGCTACTTGCAGTGGATTATCAACAACAAAGTTTGCTATCGTCACGTAATTTTCTAAGGTTAAGTTTTCTGGACGTAGAGAAACATTAATACCTAGCGCTTCAATATCAGCAACTGAGATCACTTTTTTCAAGCTATTACGAATGGTCTTACGACGTTGGTTAAAGGCACTTGTCACGACGTGATTAAGTACTTTTAAGCTCTTCGCTGGGAAAGGCAATACAGCATGTGGTTCTAAGCGAACAACAGCTGAGTCAACTTTTGGTGCTGGTTTAAATGCGCCTGGGCCCACTTCCAATACCGGTGTTACTCTGCAGTAGTATTGTGTCATTACTGTTAGGCGACCATAACTTTTCGTGTTGTGGCTTGCTGCTAAACGTTGTACTACTTCTTTTTGTAACATGAAGTGCATATCTTGGATATCTTCATGGAACTCAAATAAGTGGAACATTAATGGCGTTGAAATATTATAAGGCAGGTTACCAAAAATACGCATTTTCATGTCTGGTTTGATTAACTGACGGAAATCAAAACGCATTGCGTCTGCTTGGTTAATGTCTAATTTTTTAGATAATACAGGGTGCTCAGCTAATCGTTCAGCTAGATCTCTATCAAGCTCAACAACAGTCATTCTATCAACACAATCTGCTACTGGCTCGGTTAATGCTGCTAAACCTGGACCAATCTCAATTAGGTTTTGACCTTTTTGCGGGTTAATCGATGCAACAATTTGACCAATTACATAAGCGTCATGTAAGAAGTTTTGACCAAAACGTTTTTTCGCGGTGTGACCTAAGTGGACCTTGTCGTTCATGCGTTTTTCTCTACCATTTCTATTGCTTGGTTTACTGCTGTAAACATACTGCCGGCGTCGGCTGTTCCAGTTCCTGCAAGTTCAATTGCAGTACCGTGATCAACTGATGTTCGGATAAAAGGTAAGCCCAGGGTAATATTTACCGAGCTGCCAAAACCAACCGATTTTAAGACCGGTAATCCTTGGTCGTGATACATTGCTAATACAACGTCAGCATCATCAAGATACTTAGGTTGGAACAAGGTATCTGCAGGGAGGGGGCCTGTTAAATCCATACCCTCATCGCGAAGTTTCATTAACGTCGGAGAAATAATCTCAATTTCTTCACGACCTAGATGTCCATCTTCGCCTGCATGTGGATTAAGTCCACATACATAAATTTTTGGCTTTTCAATGCCAAACTTCTTTTTCATCTCGGCATTTAGAATGCGAATGATATTACTCAATCGCTCTTCTGTTATCGCTTTTGCTACATAAGCTAGTGGGATATGAGTCGTCACTAAGGCAACGCGTAATCCCGTTGTCGCAAGCAGCATTACCACATCGGCGGTTTCTGATTGTTGGGCAAAAAACTCAGTATGACCACTAAATGATACGCCGGCTTTATTAATGATACCTTTGTTAACTGGTCCTGTTACAACGGCACTAAACTCTGCTGACATATTACCTTCACAAGCAAATTGCAGGGTGTCGAGTACATAGCGGCCATTGGTTTCATCAAGTTTACCTGGTTCTGCTGCTACAGCCATTTTCATTGGAGCAATAGTCAGTGTACCGGCACGTTGTGGCTGTGCAGGCATACTTGGGTCGTAGTTGAGTAATTCAACCGTCTTTCCGAGCATTTTTGCGCGAGATAAAATGAGTTCAGGATCAGCACAAAGTACCAATTCAACTGGCCAGTCTTGTCTAATCAATTCCAGAACAAGATCAGGGCCAATGCCAGCGGGCTCACCTGGAGTAATAGCAATACGATGAGTCACATTTTCACCTGTTTACGATTCATTATTTAAAATACGAATATAAGCTTCTTGTTTCAATTCATTTAACCAAGCTTGGCTTTCTTCGGCTGCACGACGATTATACAGCAATTGCCATGCTTTTTGGCGATTTGCTTTCTCTGTCGTATCTTGTGTACGTCTATCAAGTAGTTGCACTATGTGCCAGCCATGACTAGAGCGGAATGTCGGGCTTATTTCACCTTTTTTCAAATCTTGCAATGCGAGTTTGAATGCCGGTACATAGATACTAGGATCTGCCCAACCGAGTTCGCCGCCTTTCACTGCTGAACCGGTATCATCAGAATAAGCTTTTGCTAGTTCAGCAAAGTCTGCATCGCCTGATTTAATACGCGCTAAGTAACCATTTAATAACGATTGGGCTTTTTCATCACTTAAGATCACGGATGGTTTTACTAGGATATGGCGTGCGTTGACTTCTTTTGTTAAGACTGTTTCTACACCACGCATATCGGCAACTTTAATGATGTGCAAGCCTGCGCCACTGCGAATTGGACCTATGATATCGCCTTTTTTGGCATTGGTTACAGCTTCTGCGAACAAGGTCGGCATTTCATTGATATTCATCCAGCCCCAATCACCACCATCAAGCGCTTTAGGGCCTGCTGAAACGGCTAAGGCAAGGGTTGAAAATGACTCGCCCGCATTCAGCTGAGTTTGTATATCCGCAATTTCAGCTTGTAAGCTTTCCATTGTCGCGCTATCAGCCTCGTTCGGGACTCGTAGCATGATATGGTTAACACGGTATTGTAGGTTTTTCTGGCCTTGTTCATTAATAATAGCCAGTAAGTTATCAACATCTTGATCGGAAATGGTAATACGACGACGCATTTGCATACGCTGTACTTCATTAGTTAAGATCTGAATGCGAACTTCTTCTTTATAGTCGTTAAAATCGCCACCATCAGCAATCACGCTTTGACGCAGCTGTTCAACGGTTTGTTTATTGCCTTTGGCAATATTATTTAACGTATCTTCAAGCTGTGCATTACTAATTCGCATCCCCATTTTCTTTGCCATCTGCAGCTGCAAACTATCAAGAATTAGTTTATCTAGCGCTTGTTGGGTTAGTACCTCTTGAGAAGGTAGTGTTTGACCCGCTTTAATTGCTCGCGCTTTCACGGAATTGGTTAATATGTTTACATCACTGGCGAGAATGACTTCTTCATTAACAATCGCAATCACTTCATCAAGTTTGGTTAGCTCGGCCTGTGCTTGCCAACTGGTTACAACTATGACTCCAGATATCAGAGTCTTAAGCATTTTTTTAATCACTTTATGAATTCCTATTCAATATCGACTATAACTGTGACAGCAGTAGGCTGAAAATTATCATTTTTTTTACCACGGGAGAGATGAGGAACGTGTAATTCGCTGAAACCGAGGTGAAAAAGTAAGCGGAAGTATACCTTGTCAGACCTTCAATGCAATCATCGTGGGCTGTAAATCCTTGTTTGAATGATAACGGCTATTGTTAACTGGGTTATTTATAGCCGTTGTCATCTTCGAGCGCTGTGTATTATTTATATGTTACGTGATTAACACCGTTATTCACGTAACTGGAATGGTTCACCGTAGGTAAATAGACTTGATGTGCCTATGTTATCCATATCAGTACCAATACCGCCAAGACCTTTGAGTTCAAACATTAAGGTTGGACCACGATCAAACTCTGTCACACCGGTATTAATATTGTGGTTTTTCAGACGATAGCCATAATCAAGACGAACTGCCCAGCAGCAATCTTCATATTTAATCCCTGCGAATGCATCTTGGGTTATTTCATTTTCAACATCGTAATAATAACTGGCGCCGAAATCCCATTGGCTATTAATTGGTAAAACAAACTTGGAACCAATCTGATTAATCCTCGAGTTAACACTGCTATTTTCATCTTCGAGTATAGAAGCTGTGTTCTCAACATAGCGGTAATTAAGTTGTATTTTTTGGCCCTTATCGAAGCGATATTCAATCGCTGCATCGGCACGGCGAACTAGGTCATCTTGGATCGCATATTCGATACTATTATTGATAAATAAATTATGGCTTATTTTAACATCGGTTTCCATGACGATACTTGATGTAGTCACCTCGGAATTATCAACCGTAGTATCGGTTTCTGGTGCAATACCAACTTGGCTGTCACCAAAGTAGACTATTTGACCCAAGGCAAAACGGAAGCGTTCACTGCCCATATCATCAAAGACACGACTTGTTAAACCGACAGTGAATTGGTTAGCATCGGCAATACGGTCTAAACCACTGTAAATACGGTCACGGTATAAACCTAAGAAATCTTGTTGAATTGTCGATGAATCGTAAATACCGATATTATCTTGGTTTTCGTAAGGGATATATAGATACTGAACTTGCGGCTCTAGTGTCTGCGTGATGTTATGGCCAAACCACGATGTAGGACGCTCAAAATTCAACCCGGCATGAAACCTTGCTGTTGGTATAACGCGAACAACTTGCTCTTCGAGCTCTCCTTTATAACCGTTCGAGAAATTTTTATTATCTGACTCATTGAATGTCTGACTGTAATAAGTCATCGGTAGTTTAAATTCGGCAACCGCAAAACCAGCTGGGCGCTGGTAAGGAAAGGTTATTGAAGGCTCTATGTGGGTTCTTATACCGCTGTACATATTATTGTCAGAATGAGAAAAATTAGTGATCTCGTTGTAAGACGATAGCTCAATAGCACTAGTATCAAACTGTTTATAGCCTGTAAAAGATATTTTTGGTAATACTTTATGTGGTGTAGATGATGTCGAGTCACTTAAAATTTGAAAATCACGGACTTCAAATTGCGATGACGTCATATCGGTATTGTAAGTTAATGCCGCCGTTCGTAGTAGGGTATTACTGTCTCGAGAACCTGCAGATGCATCAAGATCGGAAAAGTAGTCGTTATCACTGACTTGGGTGTAGCTAGCGTTGAGATTTAAATGCTCATTGAAATTACCATTATGACTCCAATGAAAAAGACTACGATCGCTATCGGTTTTTTTATCGTTAGCGAGGTATTCGACATTTAGCTTACCGCTTTGCCCATCAACTAAATAACGAAATTTGTTCGTCAAGTGAACGCCACGTTCAGACATGTAAGTTGGAATTATTTCCATGTCGTAGTTTGGTGCGATATTCCAATAAATAGGCTGAGAGAAAGTAATACCATTTTCTAACGAGTTTTCAAATGATGGGAATAATAGTCCTGATTTACGTTTATCTGTGGTGGGATAAGTAAAATAGGGCATGTAGAAAATCGGTACGTCTTTAAAATACAGCGTTGCGTTATACGCCTCGGCTGATTCCTCGACATTATCAACATTGATCGATGAAGCGCGTAACACCCAGCTGTTATCACCTAATGGACATTCACTATATGTCGAACGTTGCATTAAAATGTTCTCACCGCTATTGGTGATATAGACCTTTTTAGCCTCACCATTAGCAGCCTGACCATGCAGCAGATAATTGACTTGTGATAGCTCGGCATCTTTGGTATCTAAATTAGCTTTTAATGCTTGGCCTTTCACTGTCGATGAACTGTCTTCTAATATCACATTACCTTCTGCGGTGAGAATATTAGTCAGTTGGTACAGAATTATCTCATCGGCAGATAATATTCTATTGCCTTGGGTAAAATTCACATCACCATTGAAAATAGCCTTATTGCCTTGAATAACCTTGGCATCGTTTGATAGTAGCTGAATTTGGTTAGCTGCTTTTGAATCTTCAATAGCCGGCTTTATAGGTGGTACATAGGGAAAGCATTGTTTAAATAATGATAATTCAGCTTCTTTTTGTAAGGCTGTCGCATCACTTACAATCGTTGAAGATCCATCTGCATTGGTAACTATGGTGGCTGCGCTAGCTGAGAATACGACACCGCTAAGTGTGGAGAATATGGTGAAAAGGCGCATTTTAACAATCCATTTTGTCATCGATAATTTCATTAAAATTTAAAAACAGCTGGATATAATAATCCATATTGTCCTGATAGACCATTTAATGACTAGTTTTATCCCGTAAACCTGCAAAAAGATCATGAGATTGATTGATTTGTTACATTTTAAACAGCCATAATACGATTCTTATATAAATATATGTCATTTTTGCTTGGTAGCTACTTTTATGAATATGTTGTTTTACATTTTATTGTTTGCCATCGGTATGAAGTTTGGTGGATTCTTTGGGGCTGTTTTTATGGTCTGGGTTGGCTCGATATTAAAGCGCCAATTTGGTCCAAAACTCGGTATTGATACACGACCTGCTGCGCATAAGCGCCAGGATATATTCTTGCACACCTCATTCTCGGTGATGGGGCACATGGCAAAGGCTGATGGTCATGTGACCGAAGTGGACATCCATGTGGCGACGCAGTTAATGGATCGCATGAAATTGACAGGGGAAACCCGCCGGGCAGCACAAGTGTCATTTAGTCAGGGTAAAGAGGCTGATTTTCCATTGGAGCAAACGGTACGTGATTTTCGTCGTGTGAGTGTATTGCGTCGAGATTTGATTAAAATGTTTTTGGAGATACAGATCCAAGCGGCATTTGCAGATCATGAATTGTCAGACGCTGAACGCGCTATATTACATCGCATAGGTGGCATATTAGGTGTTACCGCACAGGATATGGATAATTTATTACAGATGATGGAAGCTGAGATACGTTCTCACCGTCATGGTAGTAAAGTGAGCCGTGAAGAGGCCTTAACGAATGCTTATCAACAGCTAGGCGTTAGTGCGGAAGATGATGATAAAACCATTAAACGCGCTTATCGTAAATTAATGAATGAGCATCATCCTGATAAATTAGTATCAAAAGGTTTACCGGAAGAAATGATGATCATTGCGAAAGAAAAAGCCCAAGATATTCAAGGTGCTTATGACGTAGTGAAAGAATCAAGAAAAATGCGTTAATACCAATCTTGCGTAACTAACCAGCCATAAATTATTTGGCTGGTTGTTATCTGAGTTTCCAATTGCCCTTGTAATCCAATCACTTCAACCTGCCGATAGTTACTTTTATTGACACGCTTTGCTGCAGTATTTCTTATTTTTGCTTGCTCAATGACAGCGAGTTCGTCTGTTTTTCTGTATAAGTCTAGTATGGGTGTTTTAAGTTCAAGTAACTGCTTACTCAGTTGTGTTGACAGTGCTGCTGTAGGACTATTGGTACTGATTAACACGATCGCATCGACATAAATGTCAGGATTATGAATTAAGATATTAATGATTGCTTGGCTGTTTGCACCTTGCAGTACCATTAGGCGTTTACCTTCCTGGCTAACTACTTTTTCTTGTAAGATCTGTAATTGGGCTAACAAGCGTTCTTCAGATTGTGTTGAATTTAAAGCTTGGCTTAAAGGTGAGACCGAATAGGAATGTAAGCCTTTATTACTGAGTTGGTTACGCAGCGTTTGGATAATGCCAGGGCTGTTCGCTGACGTATAAGTATCACCAAATAGCCAGCTAGTACCGACCACATGCCCTGTTGTTTGTTCACGCCATAATGTGAGGAAACGGTTATCTTTATCACCTAACCACGCGACTTCGCTGGTATCGCTATACTTCGTTAAGTCTTGATCAAATAAGCGTTGTTGTGACATCGGGAAGGCGATGACTGGTGATGCTATGTTATTTTTTTCGTTATCGTTATTTATCGCGGCACTTAATTGCAGCGATAAAACAGATAAACATAATAATACCAGAGCCTTAAACATTGAAGGTACCTAATTTAATGATAGTCATTAATTGATTGTAAACGGCGGACATGCTTTAAATGTCATTTTTTCTGACGATAAAGGATGCTCAATTTCTAGCATTGCCGCATGCAGCTGTAAATGCTCAGCTCCTGTAATGCCTTTTTTCGATGCATATAACTCATCACCGAGTATCGGAGTGCCTAATGCTAACATATGTAACCGTAGTTGATGCGAGCGACCCGTCACAGGTTTAAGTAGCACTGTAGCACTGGCTTGTTGATTATTGTCGTCGCTTGCTTGCTGCTGTGCTATAACCTGCCAATGCGTGAGAGCGGGTTTACCCTCGATAAAATCAATCATTTGTCTTGGTCTATTTGGCCAATCACACCGTAAGGGTAAATCAATACTGCCATTCGTTGCAGCTGGAATACCTTCCAAACGTGCGTAATAGTACTTGGTTGTTGAACGTTGCTGAAACTGTCTGCTTATATGGCTTTGTGCAGCTTTCGTTAATGCCATTAAGATCACCCCTGAAGTGCACATATCTAGGCGATGTACAATGGTTGCCGTCGGAAACTGTTCTTGTACACGACTGGCAATACTGTCGTTATGTTCGGGTAATCGCCCTGGTACGCTTAATAATCCACTCGGTTTATTTAAGACAATAATGGCATCATCTTGATAAATAATATCCAATCGAGGGTGTTGTGGTGGAGCATAAATAAAATCGGGCATAGGTTATTTTCATATAGTGAAGAATGGTGAGGTAAGGGTTAAGTGATGATTTTAATAAAAAGGAGTTAATCAAAATTAACCCCTTTTTTATCATTCATGATTAGGACCGAATGTTATTTATTTTGGCGTCACAACAATAAAGCGTACTGCGTCTAATTTAAGTTGCGCGTTATTAATGTGTGTTGTTAGCTCAGCTGTTTGTTTTTCTACAAATGCCAGTTCTTCATCACGTACATTAGGGTTGATCTTCTGCAGTGCTTGTAGACGTTCAAGTTCCACACTCATATGCTGCTGCATAGTAACCAATGCAGCGTTAGTGACTGCTTGCTTTTGGTCTTCAGCGACAGTGGTTGATTTACCGATAAGGTCGTGAATAACGGTCTGAGATGCAGATACTAGCTTAGTTGCTACATGACGGTTGATCGCGTTGAGCTGACGATTGAAACTATCAAAATCAACTTTTAGCGCTAGGTTATTCGAATTCTTATCAAGCAATAAACGAATTGGGGTTGCTGGTAAGAAACGATTTATTTGGCAGTAAGACGGCGCCGATGTTTCTACTACATAAAGTAGCTCTAATAAAATAGTGCCAGCAGGTAATGCTGGATTTTTTAATAGTGAAACGGCTGTTGAACCAGTATCAGATGTCATGATTAGTTCAATACATGCGCTTATTAACGGGTGTTCCCAAGTAAGGAAGTGCACATCGTCACGTGATAATGCCGTATCACGATCAAAAGTGACCGTAATGCCATCTTCAGATAGGTGCGGTAAACTTGGTACTAACATTTGATCTGTCGGTTTTAATACCAACATGTTTTCACCACGATCTTCTTGATTAATACCTATCACATCGAATAAGCGTATTGCGAAAATAGGCAGTACAGGGCTATCATCATTGATTTTTAGCTGGGTAATGATGTCATCTGATTTACCTAAACCGTTAGAATTTAGCTCTAGTAAACGATCACGACCACTTTCCATTTTTAATTTCAATGCATCATATTGACTGCGTGTATCGGTGATTAGTGCCTCTGTTGTAGTAACGTCGATTTCTTTTGCTGCAAGCTGAGTAAGTAACTCATCTTTGACTTCAGCAAAGATATCGCCGCCGATAGGACAGGTATATTCAAACGCATTTAAGCCATTGTGATACCAGTTTTGTAATACGTCTTGTGCTGTATTGATAAAGAAAGGCACGTGGATACTAATATCATTTTTTTGTCCAATACGGTCAAGACGACCAATACGTTGTTCAAGTAAATCTGGATTTAGTGGTAAATCAAACAAGACTAAGTGCTGCGCGAATTGGAAGTTACGACCTTCAGAACCAATCTCTGAGCAAAGTAATACCTGTGCACCTGCATCTTCTTGAGCGAAGTAAGCACCTGCTTTATCACGCTCGATTATCGACATGCCTTCATGGAATACAGTCCCGCGAATACCTTCATTAACACGCAGTGAATCTTCAATCGAAATAGCTGTTTCTGCATTAGCGGCAATAACGAGTACTTTCTCATTTTTGTTCGCTAGTAAGAAATCTTGTAGCCATTCAACGCGAGGATCGAAGCTACACCAAGATGCATCTTTACCTTCGAATTCGAGGAAAATTTCTTCAGGATATAAACCACGACGAGCCGCTTCAGCGAAACTTGCGGTGCCATTCATCATTTGGGCAACTTTTAATGACGTTTTATATTGCTCCGGTAGCGTTAATGGCACAGGGTTGTAGCAACGGGTTGGAAACCCTTTAATTGCAGCGCGGGTATTACGAAATAACAAACGACCTGTACCATGGCGATCAAGTAATTGGCTGATGATTACTTGTTTTGCTTGCTGAGCATCTTCTGAACTTGGCGATGTTCGCATTAAGGCTAATTTATCAGATATATCTGTTTCACTGAGTAGTTTCGTTAATGATGCCGCTGTTGCTGTTGATACCACTGGTGAATCGAGTAGCGCTTGTGCTGCTTGTGCAATCTCAGCATAACCGCTTTCTTCAGCAACGAATGCTGCATAGCTATAGAAACGGTTTGGATCTAATAAACGCAAGCGTGCAAAGTGGCTTTCATGGCCAAGTTGATCGGGTGTTGCTGTCAGTAGTAGTACACCTGGTGATTTTTGCGCTAATGATTCAACCACCTGATATTCACGGCTTGGCTCTGTTTCACTCCAAATGAGGTGATGAGCTTCATCGACTACTAATAAATCCCAATCAGCGCCGACAGCTTGTTCAAAGCGACGGCGTTTTTTACGCAAGAAATCGAGGCTACATAAAATCAGCTGCTCAGTCTCAAATGGGTTATCTGCATCAGCAAGTGATTCGATGCAGCGTTCTTCATCAAAAATACTGAAGTGCAGGTTAAAACGACGCATCATTTCAACTAACCATTGATGCTGTAATGTTTCTGGCACAAGAATTAATACACGGTTAGCTAGGCCTGCTGTCAATTGCTGGTGGATGATTAAGCCAGCTTCAATTGTTTTACCTAAACCAACTTCATCGGCAAGCAATACGCGGGGGGCATGGCGTTGACCAACTTCTGTTGCTATGTGCAACTGATGTGGTATCAAGCTTACACGTGGGCCTTGAATACCATTTAATGCTGATTTTTGCTGAGCAAACTGATGTTGTAATGTTTGGTGACGTAAAACAAAACGATCCATACGATCGATCTGACCGGCAAATAAGCGATCTTGTGGTTTATTAAACTTGATGAAATTGTTCAGGAATGTTTCACGTAATGAAACTTCTTCACCGCTATCTTGATGAGTACCGATGTAAGTAATGATACCTGAGCTTTCTGTTACTTCAGTAACTGTTAAGCTCCAGTCTTCATGAGAGAGGACCTGATCACCGACATTAAACATGACACGCGTGATCGGCGCTTCGTTACGAGCATATAAACGGTTTTCACCACTTGCAGGAAATAATAGCGTTAACATTCTGCCTTCGATGGCAACTATTGTTCCTAATCCTAATTCTGATTCCGTATCGCTGATCCAGCGCTGACCAAGTTGGAAGGGCATGTATATTGAAACTCCAAAACCGTAAAAAGGGCGCATGTTACCTAAACCAGAGAGTTAGGTCACGTATAAAGACAAATAAATAATAGTTTAAATTGTCTTGGTAAGTAAACTCTAGCTATATAGTCGGTAAAAATATAAATCCAGTGCTCGTGCAATGGAAATAGACAGGTAACCTGTATAATGCAGCTTAAATCATCATGATTGAATGGGCGGCCGCTTGTTTTTGATTTGTTTTGTTTGAATTGTGTGCGGTTTTTAACCTTTATCCTGAAAATGGAATGAATTGTATAAAATTACTTGCCAATAAAACGCAGATCTCTATAATCGCTCCCACTGACACGGCAACAGTCGTTCAGTATGCTCTTTAACAATTTATTCAAGCAATCTGTGTGAGCACTTGCAGAGATATAATGACCAAATATTATA